>JAWLGW010000072.1:0-12522 GCA_041690735.1 Planctomycetota bacterium | reverse complement strand
CCACGACCACGAGCGCGAGCGACCAAGCCAGCCGCGGCGAGGACCGACGAGAGCGCTGGAGTCGTGTCGGGACGCGTCGGCAGGAGGCGTCAGGGAACTGCCGCGCCGTCAGCTCAGTAGGGGACCCGGTCCGACTTCTCCAGCCAGGCCGCGAACGGCTCGCCGCCCTCGTCGGCCAGGAGCTGCACGATCGGCAGCGTCCGCTCCTCGAGGGGCTTGGGGATCTCCTCGTACAGGGCCTCGTCGCTGAAGCCCGCCAGCGCGGCCTGGTGGCGGGTGGCGGCGAAGTACACCCGATCCAGGCCCGCCCAGTAGATCGCCCCCAGGCACATGGGGCACGGCTCGCAGCTGGTGTACAGCTCGCAGCCGGCGAGGGAGAAGCTGTCCAGCGCGGCGCAGGCCGCGCGGATCGCGTTCACCTCCGCGTGGGCCGTGGGGTCGTTGCTGCTGGTGACCGCGTTCCAGCCGCGGGCGACCACCTCGCCGTCCTTGACGATCACCGCGCCGAAGGGGCCGCCGTGCCCGGCGAACATGTGCTCTTGGGCCAGGGCGATCGCCTCGCGCATGTGGGTCTCGTTCACGCCTGCTCCTCGGTCAGCGTCAGCACGAACCGCGCGGCCAGGTTCGCCGCCGCCGTCAGACGATACGGCGCGGTGGAGCGGACGTCGCTGATCGGCGTCACCTCCTCGCGCACCTGCGCCCGCACCCGCTCCGCCAGGGCGGCGTCGGGGCGCTGGCCTGCGATCAAGGCCTCCACCCCTGGCAGGCGGATCGGCCGGTCGGCCACGGCGCCCATGGCGACCCGCACGTGGGCCACGGCGCCGTCGGGCTCCTGCCGCGCCGCCGCGGCCACCATGACCTTGGAGATCGCCTGCGCCTTGCGGGTGCCCACCTTGCGCCAGAACTGCCGCAGCCCGGCCGCCGGCCGGGGGAGCTCCACCGCCGCGATCACCTCGTCGGGCCGCAGGTCGACCTGCCGGTAGCCGGTGCAGAAGGCGTGGTAGGGGACGCGCCGGCGCCCGGTCGCTGAGGCCAGCTCCAGCTCGGCGTCCAGCGCCAGCAGCACCGGCAGCGTGTCGCCGACCGGCGAGGAGGTGCCGATGTTCCCCCCCAGGGTGCCTCGCTCCTGGATCTGCGCCGCGCCCACCTCGCGCACGCAGGCTCGCAGGGCGGGGAACAGCGCGCGGATCACGTCGCTCCGCAGCAGCTGCGCGTAGGGGGTCGCCGCGCCGATCCGGACCGCGCCCTCCTGGGCTTCGATTCCGGTCAGCTCCGGCAGGGCGAACAGGTCGATCATCCCCGCGGGCGCGGGGCGGTGCAGGGCCCCTACCATGACGTCGGTCCCGCCGGCCAACAGCAGGTAGTCGGGGTGGTCCCGGCGGGCGGCCAGGGCCTCCTCGAGGGAGGCCGGGCGCAGGTAGGCGGTCACGACTGGCCCCCGCGCCGCTCAGCGGCGGCGGCCACCGCGTCGACGATCCGCTGGTAGCCGGTGCAGCGGCACAGGTTCCCCGCCAGGACCTCGCGGATCCGCGCTCGGCTGGGGCAGGGCTCCTCCGCCAGAGCGGCGGTGGCGCACAGGGCGATCCCCGGGGTGCAGATCCCGCACTGGGCCCCGCCGTGCTCGACCAGGGCCTCCTGCACGTCGGTCAGCAGCCCGGCGCCTGCTCCCTCACTGGCGGCGAGACCCTCGATCGTGGTCAGGGCCTTGCCGTCCGCCTGGGCGACCGGGATCAGGCAGGCGTTCACGGGCCGGCCCTCCAGCAGCACGGTGCACGCCCCGCACTCGCCCTCGCCGCAGCCCTCCTTGGTGCCGGTGAGGCGCAGGTCCTCGCGCAGCACGTCGAGGAGCCGCCGCATGGCAGGCGCCTCGACCTCGCGCGCCTCACCGTTGACCGTCATGCGGACCTTCACCGGGCGGCCTCCTCCGTCAGTCGCTGGATCGTCTCGGGCAGCAGCGGCAGCTCGTCGGCCGCCACCCCCAAAGCCGCCTCGATCGCGTTGGCGACGGCGGCGGCCGGCCCGTCCATGGGGATCTCGCCCACCCCCTTGGCGCCGTGGGGCCCGTAGGGGTAGGGCACCTCGATCACCAGGGTCTCCATCTCGGGGGCCTCGATCGAGGTCGGAATGATGCAGTTGGTCATGCGGTCGTTGAGGACCCGCCCCTCGCGGTAAGCGACGCCCTCCCACAGGGCCCACCCCAGAGCCTGCAGGGTGCCGCCCTCGATCTGCCCCTCCACGATCCGGCGGTTGATCGCCTTGCCCACGTCCACCGCGTGGACGCAGCGCTCCACCGTCACCTCGTAGGTGTCGCGGTCGATCGCCAGGTCGACCGCGCAGGCCGCCCACCCGTAGCAGGGGTAGGCGTCGCCCGAGTAGGTGTCGTCGTCCCACACGATCCCCGGCGGCGGGCTGTAGGTGCAGGTCACCGCCAGCTCGTCCGAGTGCTGCCCTCGCGCCTGCGCGGCCGCGACCAGGTCGGCCGGGTCGAGCCCCTGCTCCCGGGCCCCGACCTCGAGCTCGCCCCGCAGCGTCTGGGCGGCCTCCTCCACCACGTGCCCCACCACCATGCAGGTCCGCGAGGCGACGGTCGGCCCGCTGTCGGGGACCACGTCGGTGCTGGCTTGCAGGGTGCGCACCGCGTCGAGGGGCACCCCCAGGGCGTCCGCCGCGATCTGATCGAAGGTCGTCAGCATGCCCTGCCCGATGTCGGTCGAGCTGGAGCGGACCTCGAACCGCCCGTCCTTGGCCACCGCGATGGTGGCCTGTCCGCGCAGGCGGGCCTCGCCGCTGCCGGTGAACCCGGCCCCGTGGAAGTAGAAGGAGAGGCCCCGGGCCCGCACCACGTCGCCGGTCCCCGCAGTGAGGGCGGCCGGCGACGGGAAGGGCGAGGGCTGTGCCAGCGCCTCCTCGACGGCGGCCAGGACCTCGGCCGAGGCCACGCTGTGCTGGAGGAGCTGCCCGGTGGCGGTGGTGTCGCCCGGGCGGAGCATGTTCTGGCGCCGCAGGGCGAAGGGGTCGGCGCCCAGCAGGCGGGCCGCCTTGGCCGTCTGCCGCTCGTAGGCGAACGTCGTCTGCGGGGCGCCGAACCCGCGGAATGCGCCGTGGGGCGGGTGGTTGGTGGCCACCGCCCGGCCCACGATCCGCACGTTGGGGATCCGGTACGGCCCCGCCGCGTGCAGGATCGCCCGCGACAGCACCACCTGCGAGAGGGTGGCGTAGGCCCCCCCGTCGAGGACCACGTCCACGTCGGCCGCGACCAGGGTGCCGTCCTTCATGAAGCCCAGGCGGTGGGTCACCCGCGACGGGTGGCGCTTGGTGGTGGCGGCCACGTCCTCGTCCCGCTCGTAGACCACCTTGACCGGCCGGCCTGCCTTGCGGGCCAGCAGCACCGCGTGGGCGGCGATCATGGAGGGGTACTCCTCCTTGCCCCCGAACCCGCCGCCGGTGACCGCCTGGGTGACGATCACCTTCTCGCCCGGCAGGTCGAGCAGGACCTTGAGCGCCTTGTGCACGTAGTACGGGCACTGCAGCGACCCCGTGACGTGACAGGCGCCCTCGGGGGTCCACTCGGCCAGCATGCCCTGGGGCTCGATGTACATCTGCTCCTGGGCGCCGGTGCGGTAGGTGTGCTCGATCACGTGGTCGGCGGCGGCCAGCGCCTGCTCGACGTCGCCCTTGCTGATCGCATACCGCTTGAAGACGTTGTCCTCGCCGTGCAGGAGCACCTCCCCCGCCAGCGAGTCCTCGATCGAGAACACCCCCGGGAGCGGGTCGATCTCGAGGGTCACGTGAGCCCGGGCCGCCTCGGCCCGCTCCTTGGTCTCGGCGGAGACCAGCGCCACCGCCTCGTCCACGTGGCGCACCGTGCCGCCGATCGGCACCAGGGCGGGCTGGTCGTCCTCGATCAAGGCGACCACGTTCTGCCCGGGGACGTCCTCAGCGGTGACGACGGTGACGCCCGTCCAGTCGAAGGAGGGGTCCAGGCGGATCGCCCGCAGCACGCCGTGGGGCACGCGGCTGCGCACCGTGCGCCCGTACAGCGTGCCGGCGGGGTGCAGGTCGTCGACGTAGCGCGCGGCGCCGGTGACCTTGGCGGCGCCGTCCACACGCGGCGGCGAGCTGCCGACCGTGGGCGCGGTGGGGCTCATGGGGGGCTCCTCGGGGTGAGGGCCCTATCTTGGCCGGCAGAGCGTCCCCCTGCCAGCCCGAGGCAGCAGTTAGCGGTGAGGAGGTTCGAGACCTCGCGGTCGTGGGGGGGGGGGGGGGGGGGGGGGGGGGCCCCCCCCCCCCCCCCCACGACCACGAGCGCGAGCGCGAGCGCGAGGGGCCACGCCAGCCGCTAACCGCTCCCAGCCATTTGCCGGGCCTCCACGGGTCGCGTACGATCCGGGGCGGTTCGGCGCTCCGACGCGTCGGCGTTGCGTCAGGGGGCGCCCATGAAGGTCGAGTTCACGCTCAACGGCGAGCCGCGGTCCGTCGACGTCGAGGAGGGCGAGTCGCTGCTGCACGCCCTGCGCGAGCGGTGCGACGTCAAGTCGACCAAGAACGGCTGCGAGCCCCAGGGGCAGTGCGGCTGCTGCCTGGCGATCGTGGGCGGCAACGCCAAGGTCACCTGCGCCATGAAGGCCAAGAAGGCGGCCGGCAAGGAGATCCTGACCCTGGAGGGCGTGTCGCAGGAGGAGCGGGACCTGTTCGCCCGGGCCTTCGTGGCGGCGGCGGGGCTGCAGTGCGGGTTCTGTATCCCCGGGATCCTGCTGCGGGCCAAGCACCTGATCGACGAGAACCCGACGCCCACCCGCGAGGAGATCGCCTCCGCGATCGACGTCAACCTGTGCCGCTGCACCGGCTACGTGAAGGTGATCGACGCGGTGGAGCTCATGGCCAAGGCCAAGCGGGGCGAGCCGATCCCCGACCCGGGGGAGGACGGCGCCGTGGGCCAGTCCCTGCGTCGCTACACCGGCATGGAGATGGCGCTGGGCGACCGGCCGTTCATCGACGACCTCACCCGCGAGGGGCTGCTCCACGGGGCGGTGGTGCAGTCGTCCCACCCCCGGGCGCGGGTGGTGCGGATCGACACCTCGAAGGCAGCGGCCGTGGACGGCGTGGTCGCGGTGGTGACGGCCAAGGACGTGCCGGGCGAGCGCAACTACGGGCTGATCTACCCCGACTGGCCGGGCCTGATCGGCGAGGGGGAGCAGGTCCGCTGCGTCGGCGACGTGGTCGCCGTCGTCGCCGCTGAGGACGACCTCACCGCCCGCCGGGCCGCCGCCCTGGTGGAGGTGGAGTACGAGGTGCTCGAGCCCGTGCTCACGCCTCAGGCGGGCCTCGCCGAGGGCGCGCCCACGGTGAACCCCAACCGCCCCGACAACGTGCTGTCGCGCTCGGTGATCCAGCGGGGCGACGCCGAGGCGGCCTTGAACGGCAGCGCCCACGTGGTCGAGGGGACCTGGCAGACCCAGCGGATCGAGCACCTGTTCCTCGAGCCCGAGGCGGCCCTGGCCGAGCCGACCCCGGACGGCGGGATCTACCTCGCCACCCAGGGGCAGGGGATCTTCGACGACCGCCGGCAGGTGGCCTCCTTCCTGGGGCTCCCCGAGGAGAAGGTGTCGGTGGAGCTGTTCCCCTGCGGGGGGGCCTTCGGCGGCAAGGAGGACATGTCGATCCAGGCGCACACCGCCCTGCTGGCCTTCGTGACGAAGCGCCCGGTCAAGCTGGTGCTGACCCGCGAGCAGTCGATCCGCATGCACCCCAAGCGCCACCCGATCACCATGCACTACAGGGTGGGCTGCGACGCGCAGGGCCGGATCACCGGGGTGTGGGCCCGCATGGTGGGGGACACCGGCGCCTACGCCAGCGTGGGCGGCAAGGTGCTCGAGCGGGCCGCCGGCCACGCCTGCGGCCCCTACAAGGTGGAGCACGTCGACGTGGAGGCGGTGGCGGTCTACACCAACAACCCTCCCTGCGGCGCCATGCGCGGGTTCGGCGCCAACCAGGCCCACTTCGGGATCGAGAGCGCCTACGACATGCTGGCCGAGAAGGTCGGCCTGGACGCCTGGGCCTTCCGCTACCAGAACGCCCTGCAGGTGGGCGACACCTACTCGACCGGGCAGGTCCTCGACAAGGCGGTGGGGATCCGTCAGACCCTGGAGGCGATCAAGCCCCACTACGAGGCGGCCAAGGCCGCGGGCAAGGCGGTGGGCCTGGCCTGCGGGCTCAAGAACACGGGCCTGGGCAACGGCGCCAAGGAGTGGGGCAAGGCGCGGCTGGTGGTGGAGGAGGACGGGACGGTCTCCCTCTACAACGGCTACACCGAGATGGGCCAGGGCCTGCTCACGGTGCTGGTCCAGTTCGCGGTGGAGTCGACCGGCCTGCCGGCGTCGGTGTTCCGCCCCAAGGTCGACTCGACCTACGCCCTGGGCGTCGGTCAGACGACCGGCTCGCGGGCGACCTTGTTCGGCGGCCGGGCGGTGCTGGCGGCGGGGGAGCAGCTCAAGAAGGACCTCGACGGCGGCGCCACCCTGGGGGACCTGGTGGGCAAGGTGTACGCCGGCGACGTGCTGGTCGACGACACCACGGTCCTGGGCGCCCCCGCCAAGAAGATCAAGACGCACACCACCTTCGGCTACGCCACGCAGCTGTGCGTCCTCGACGCCGAGGGGCGGGTGGAGCGGTTCGTGGCCGCCCACGACGTGGGCCGGGCGGTGAATCCCCACCTGTGCGCCGGGCAGATCGAGGGCTCGATCCACATGGGCCTGGGCTACGCCCTCACCGAGGAGCTCCCCTGCGCCGACGGCATGCCGGTGACCTTCAAGCTGCGCGACATCGGCGTGCTGCGCGCCCGCGACATGCCCGAGGTGGAGGTGATCCTGGTCGAGGAGCCCGAGCCCGAGGGCCCCTGCGGCGCCAAGGGCGTGGGCGAGATCGGCCTGGTGCCCACGGCCGCCGCGGTGGCCAACGCCCTGTACGCCCACGACGGCGTGCGGCGCATGACGCTGCCCATGAAGGACAGCCCCGCGGCCAAGGCCATGAGCGTGGGCAAGATCCGCAGCAAGGTCCCGCCCGAGCGGTGGAGCTGACCGAGGAGGGCGAGGCCGCGCCCGCGCCGCCGGCGCCCCCCGCGGAGCTGCTGATGGCGGCGTTCACCGCGGCCGGCGTCCTGCTCCTGATCGGCGCCGCCGCGACGGTCGGCACCGCCCGCCTGACCTTGGGCCGGTGGCTGGGGAGCGGCCGCCAGATCGAGCAGACCTACGTGCTCGCGGTCCCCCTGGCGGTGGTGGTCGCGCTGGTGGTGCTGGTCCGTCAGCGGCGCCTGCGCCGGTGGCCCTTCCCGACCCCGCCCCGCCTGCCGCGGCCCCCGGCGGTGATCGCCGCCAGCGCCTTCGCCGCGGTGGGGATCGGGCTGTACACCGCCCTGCTGGAGCACGTGGCGATCGGCGCCGTGTCCCCCTCGGAGGGGATCGGGGTCGTGCTGGCGCTGGCGGCGCTGCTGGGGCTGGCGCTCGCCGAGGCGCGGCGAAGGACGGGTCTCGCGGCGCTGCTCGCGTTCTGGCTGGCCTTCGACCTGTCGGTCAAGGCGGGCCTGGAGCTCGGCACGGGCGGCGTGGTGTGGACCGCGCCCAACCTCGCTTGCCTGGCGGTCGCTCTTGCCGGGGCGGCGCTGTTCGCTACCGCTGATCGCGCCCGCGCTGCGCGGGCCGCCTCGCCCGAGCCCGAGCGGACGCGGCGTTGGGTGGGGGTCCCCCTCACGGCCTTGGCCTGCGGGTGGCTGGCGGTGGTGGTCTTCACGGCGGCTCAGGGCCGCTACGGCTACTGGGGCCAGAAGAAGGCCGCCGCGCACCGGGCGGTGGTCGAGGAGGCGCTGCCCTACCTGCGCGGCGCCGTGACCTCCCTGCTGCCGGCCCGTTGGGAGGGCAGCTTTCCGGCTGAGCTGCGACGGACCGTGGAGGAGGGCGCGGGCGCGCCCCGGCAGCGGGTGGCGCTCCTGGTGGAGGGGCCGCCGCGGGAGCCGCTCTCCGAGATGCTCGACCGTGGCCTGGAGGCCCATCGCCTGTACGACGCCCGCCACGACGGGAGCCTCCACTGGACGCTGCGGCGCGGGATCGAGGGCCTGGAGGACGGCGAGGCGGACGGGTGGACGTTCACCCTCCGCTCCGGCGGCATGCACCTGCCGCCCAACCTGCTGATCCTGGGCGAGCTGACCGGCCCCGACGGAACGCGCTACCAGGTGGCCTTGCGGTGGGAGCACGCCTACGACCGCCGCCAGGGGCGGAAGGCCGCCTTGGACGAGGTGCTGCCGCGGTAGGGGCTACCGTCCCTGCTGCGACCGGGCCCGCTCCACCGTCTTCTCGATCACCTCGGGGAGCGACTTGCCCACCAGGCCCGCCATGATCCGCTTGGGGACCGGGCCCTTGGGCTCGACCCGGCTGGTGTAGGTGATCCGGGTCCGGCCGTCGCCGAGGTCCTCGAGCTGCCAGCTGCCCTCGACCCGGCGCAGGTCGCCGTCGATCTGGGACCAGGTGACGCGGCCGGCCTCGCGGTCGAGGTGGAGGCGCAGGCGGTAGCGGACCTTCTTGAGCACGAAGTCGAGGGCGGTGCGGAACACCACCTCGTCCCCTTGGCGCCGCTCGACCACCGCCTCGCAGGTGCGGGGCATGAACTCGGTGTAGCGCTCGTAGTCGGTCGCGGCCTGCCACACGTCCTCGAGGCGCACGCGGCGCACGGCAGTAGCGACTGCCTGGACGGCGTCGCCCTGCTTCTCGGTGGTCACCTGGACCGGAGCTTCATGAGTGGTCATCACGGCATCATCTCCAGGCGGCGTCGCTGCGCCAAGCTGCCAGGGTCCTCGCGGCTCGGCGGCGCACGTGGTCGTCGGGGTCACCCGCGGCGAGCGCATCGAGCGAGGCGCGCAGGCGCTCGTGGGGCGGGAAGACGCCGAGGGTGAAGGCCGCCGCGCTCCGCACCACGGGCTCGTCATCCTCGAGCGCCCGCTCCAGCGCCGCCACGGTCGCCTCCGCCGCCGGCGACGAGGAGCGCAGCCCCCTCAGCGCTGCCGCGCGATCGTCGCCGGCGAGCTGGCCGTCGGCGGCGAAGCTCAGGAGGGCTTCCACCTGCGCCTCGGTGGGGGGATCGATTCGAGCGACCGCTCGCACCGCCGCGCCGGCGCAGTGGGGGTCCTGGCTCGCGAGTCGCGACAGCTCCGCGACCGCGAGGTCCGGCGCGACGCGCGCCAGGGCGTGGGCCGCTGACCTATGGCGCGAGACCTCCGTGAAGTCGGGCCGTGGCGAGCTCCCCTGGTGCGGCGTCCTGAGCAGCCGCAGGAGTGTGGGCGCGGCGGTCCGCGCGCGGGAGCCCAGCGCCCCTAGGGCCGACAGGCCCCGGTCGATGTCCGCGGAGTGGCCGCTCTCCACCAGCGACACCCACTCGTCCACGCTGCGACCCAGGACGCGCGGAGCCCCGTCGGCGCCGATCACTGCCTCGAGGAACTGGCTCCCGCCGCGACCCAGGGCGGGGAAGCGCTGGTGCGGCGCGCGGGCTGCGGGAGTACTCAGCCAGGAGAGGAAGCGCTCGAGGTCGGGGCGCCACGACTCCAGCGCCTCCAGGTCTCGCCAGCCCTCGGCCTCGATCCCGAACCGGATCAGGGCCGCCGCCAGCGCGTAGTGGGCCGCTCCCAACCCCTGGCCCTCACGCGATCGCCAGGCCGCCCGCAGCTCGTCCTCGCCCACTTCGAGGGCCCAGTGGACGCCGCAGCCGAGGTCCGAGTCAGCGGCGATCAAGAGGGTATGCGTCAGCTCGTAGGCCAGGCCCTCGTTCAAGAAGCGCGGCAGGTCCGGCAGGCGCTGCTCCACCCAATGGTGGACCAGCTCATGGGTCAGGGAGACGCCGCCTTCAGCGTCGGTAGGCCAGTCGACCGCCGCGATGCAGCTCCCGTCGCTCAGGCCCACGTGGAAGCCGGAGGCGTGCCCGCGATGTTCGCGCAACCTGGCGTACGCCTGCTCGAAGGTGGCGCGGGAGGTGAAGACATGCACCTCGCAGGGCGCGGACGGCGCCTCGGCGCCGAAGGTGCGGCGGAGCGTCGCGAGCTGCGCCCGGGCTTGCCGGGCGATCCGGCCCGCGAAGGCCCGATCGGAGGTGTCGGTCCGCACCACCACCGGGCCCCACCGGGAGGTCGCGCCCTGGGGGATGAGGGGCAGGGCGCAGCCGGAGCCCGCGAGGGCCAGGAGGCAGGCGGCGAGGGATCGCCACCGCCCAGGAGACACGCTCGGAGCACTCCGCATGCGCGCCGGTCAGCGAAGGCCGTGCCTGGACGCAACACGCCTCCTGAACGCGAGGAGCCGGTCGCGTCGTCGGCTCGCGCCGACACGACCGGCTCCCCTGAAAGAGAACTGAGAACAGGAGCGCCTCAGGCCCGCAGGTCGGGCGGCGTGACCGGCACGTGCGGCACCTCGGGCTCCGGCGTCGGCCCCGGCGCCGGGGTCGGCTCGGGCGGCGGGGCGATCGCCGGGCCTCCGCCCTCGCCGCCGAAGAAGCGCAGCGGGCGCGGGTCGAGGCCGGCGCCGAGCAGGATCCGCGCGGCGCCCGGAGCGTGGCGGGGGAGCACCGTCTGCTGCTGCTCGAAGGTGACCAGGCGGCCCCAGGCGCCGCCCTGAGCGACGAACGCCTCCCAGGAGATGTCGTCGCGGGTCAGCCACACCGCCAGCTGGGCCTCGGCCTCGGAGGCCGGCTCGGCGCACAGGCGGACCAGCAGGCGCGTGAGGGCCGACTCGTCCTGGGCGCGCTTCAGCACGTAGGGCTGACCCGGCTCCGGTCCGCCCACGTGGAAGCTGGCGCAGGCCACCGGCACGGTCACCGTGGCCTGGTCCTGCCCGTCGGGCAGCAGGATCACCGGCGCCCGCAGCAGGGCCAGGTCCTGGGCCGGCGGCCAGTGGCCGAAGCGGCGCTCCTGCTCGGGCTCGGTCCAGCGGTGATCCCAGGACTGGCCGTCGCGGCCGTCGTCGATCGCGCCGGCGTAGGCGCCCAGCGGGGGGGCGCCGCGGTCGGCGACCGCCAGGGTCCCGGGCGGGAAGGCCACGGCCACCGCGCCGGTCACGCCGGGGCGCCGCGCGACGCTCAGCTCGAGCAGCCCGCTCTCGCCGTAGCGGGCGTAGCGGGAGGAGATCTCCACCAGCCCGTCCGCTCGGTCGAAGGGGACCAGCTGCGGGTGGGCGCCGGCCTCCAGGTCCGCGGCGGCTGCCTCGGCGCCGGTGGCGTAGCAGCAGGCCAGGTCCTCGGCCAGGCCGGCCAGGCTGCGGCGGGCCGGCGCCACCGCCAGCGCCTCCTGCACGCGCGCGGCCTGCTCTTCGTGGGCGGCGCGACCGCGGGCCAGCGCCTCCTCGATCTCGTCGTCGCTCAGGTCCAGCGAGGGGCGCTGGGCCTCCGCGCTGACGGTGGTCGGCTGCGGGGCGAGCCAGCGCTGCTCGCGGGTCCGCCAGGGGTCGCGGTAGACCATCGTGCAGCCGCTGAGGGCGGTGGCGCCCACCGCCAGGAGCGCGGCGACCGCCGTCCGCTGGCCGATGCGCTGCGCCGTTCGAGTGGCCATGTCTCCTCCACGCCGCTTCCGGTGCCGGCTGACCTCAGCCTGGACCGGGGCTGCACGTGGGTCAAGGGGCTGCCGCTTTTCGGTCGCGCGACGCACGGGGCAACCCTCCACCCGGTCGCTCCTTCACCGCTGGGCCGCGATCGCGCAGGCCTGCTCGAGGCGGCGGAGGCTCACGTCGCGAGCGGCCAGCGCGCGCAGCGGATCGCCTGTGCGCCGCCCCTCCTCGGCGACGGCCAGCGCCTCGCGCGGCGAGCGGAGGAGGTCGCACAGGGCCTCGAAGACCACCGTCGCCTGGGCGTAGTAGGTGTCGACCGCATCACGATCCTCCCCCCTCGGGACCGCCCCGCCGAGGAAAGCCGACAGCTCCGGCAGCGCCTGGTGGGCGGCGCGGCCGCGGTAGATCGACCGCCGCCGGGCGCGAGTCCGCTCGGGCTCGGTGTAGGTCGCCGCCCCCTCGTGCGCCCACCCGGGCAAGGCGGGATACAGCTCGTACAGGACGGTGTGCGCCACCTCGTGCCGCAGGGTCGAGGCGTAGAACCCGCGCTCGGGGAAGGCGCGGATCGCCTTGAGCAGCCCGTCGGGCGCGGCCCGCCGCTCCGCGTGGCCCGCGGCCAGCTGCATGCCCCCGCCCGACTGGTACTGCCGCATGTCCTGGAACAAGAAGACCTGGATCCGCCCTCCCAGCCGTAGCTCGCCCGGCTCGACGTCGAGGCGCTCGAGCACGTCCTGCAGGGCGCGCTCGGGCTCCGCCGGCAGCCAGGCGGGGACGTCCGCCAGGCGGTGGTAGAGGGCGAACCGCGCCGACTCCGCACGGCGCCAGGGCCCGGGCGCGCCGGGCGCCTCGCCGGTGATCGCCTCGCCGCTGGCCCGCCGGCGGGCCAGCTCCCCGACCCAGGCCAGGGCCACGGCGCCGCTGGGGCGGTAGGGCGCCAGCGCCTCCTCGTAGC
>JAWLGW010000071.1:0-12653 GCA_041690735.1 Planctomycetota bacterium | reverse complement strand
CCGACGCCGCCGCCCGCCCGGGTCGCGTGGGCCGCCTGCTGGAGCCAGTCGCCCGACGGATCGAGGCGGGCGACGACCTGGCGACCGCCTTCGGGGCGGGGGACTTCGGAGCGCTGGAGCAGGCTGTCGTGCGGGCGGCGGAGCGATCCGGCTCGCTGGTCGAAGGGTTCGAGGAGCTGGCGGAGCTGTTCGAGCAGCGCCGGGCCCTCAAGAACAAGCTGGCGGCCAGCCTGTGCTACCCGGTCGGCCTGCTGCACGCGGCGGTGTTCCTGCCCTCGCTGCCGGTCTTGATCCGGGACGGCCGCGCCGCCTACGCCGCCGAGACGGTGCTCCCGCTGGCGGGGCTGTACGCGCTGCTCGCCGGAGCGGTGTTCGGCGGGCGCGCGCTGCGGCGCGCGCAGCCGCAGGTCGTCGACCGACTGCTGGGCGCGATCCCGGGGATCGGCGGCGTGGTCCGTCAGCGGGCGCTGGCGCTGGGGCTGCGCGCCTTCGAGGTCCTGTATCGCAGCGGCGTCCCGGCGCTCGACGCCCTGGCGGGCGCAGCCGACGTGTGCCCGCACGCGCCCCTGGCGGCGGCCTTCGCGGCGGTGGAGCAGCGGGCTCGGGGAGGGGCCGACCTGCCGGCGGCCTTCGCGGGCGAGGCGCACGCCTTCCCGCCCCACGTGATCGACGCCGTCGCGACGGGCGCCAAGACGGGCCAGCTCGACGCCTTGCTCGCGCAGACCGCGCGGCGCCTCGACGAGGACGCGGCGCACACGCAGGCGGCCCTGCTGGTGGTGCTGGGCGTGGGGGCGTTCCTGGTGGTGGCCGCGCTGGTCGCCTACCGGGTGATCAGCTTCTACGCCGACATGTACGGGCAGCTCGGCAACTTCTAAAGCGCAGCCCCTGGCGCTAAGCCGGCGCCGGCGACGATGAAGATGACGATGGGCCCGCCTCCGTCCTCGCTCCGGGGATGTCAGAGGGGCCCGCTAGGGCGGCCCATCGCCGCCCCATCGCCCCGCGCCGATGGCGTCACCTGTGCAACCCTCGCGGTGGTGGGGTGTTGCAGCTCGGTGCCCCCGATGGTCCGCTGACCTACTACCCATTGTGTAGTGAGTCCGCCGCAACCACAAGACAGCGGCGATTCGCCTGGGAGCGGCGCCCGCCCCGATAGCGGCAGGCGCTGGCCAGAATTATTGAAAAGTTCCAAAGCGCGTTGAATCACGATCGGGCCGCTCCTATAGTGCTCCTGTCGACCACGGGACCAGTCAAAGACGCAAGGGGTTGGGGGAGCAGAGTCAGAGACGCAACATGTAGCGTCTCGCTCGATAAGGGGGAACCAAGGGTCTGGGCACCGACGCCCGACCGCTCCCGCCTGCACCTCCAGCACGAGCGCCTGCGATGGCCCGCGGCGGCCGGCCCAACCCGGCTGAACAGAACCCAAAAACGAGGCGAAGAAGGGGGAGCGACGTGCGCAGGAGGAGCTACGGCAGCGAGCGAACGATGAAGGGGCGGCGCTGGAAGGACACCCGCGAGGACGAGGACCCGATCGACCTGTGGAAGGCGTATCAGGCCAAGCCGAGCGACGAGCTGCGCAACCGGCTGGTCGAGCATTACCTCCCGATCGTGCGCTACACCGCCGAGCGGGTGGCGGTGAACCTGCCCCAGAGCGTCGACCTCGACGACCTCATGTCGGCCGGCCTGTTCGGCCTGCTGGAGGCGATCAAGAGCTTCGACCTGGAGCGGGGCGTCAAGTTCAAGACCTACTGCTCCTGGCGGGTCCGGGGCGCGATCCTGGACGAGCTGCGGGCCAACGACTGGGTGCCGCGCCTGGTGCGCACCAAGGCGAGCAAGCTGGAGCGCATGATCCAGGATGCCGAGGCGCAGCTGGGGCGGCCGGCGACCGACCTCGAGCTGGCGGCCATGATGGGCATGTCGCTCAAGGACCTCGACCAGCTGATGCGCGACGCGAGCGCCACGACCGTGTGCTACCTGTCCGACACCGCCACCGGCGAGGACGGCGAGGGCTCGGCCCGCTCGGACCTCCTCGAGGACACCGGCTCGCGCGACCCGATCGCCGACCTGCAGCGCAAGGACATCATGGAGGTGATCACCAAGGAGCTCAGCCTGCGGGAGCGCCTGATCGTGATCCTGTACTACTTCGAAGAGCTCACCATGCGGGAGATCGGCCTCGCCCTCGACCTCTCTGAGTCGCGGGTGTGCCAGCTCCACTCGCGGATCATCAACCGTCTCAAGGCGCGCCTGGCCCGGCGCCGCGACGAGATGGTGGTGTAGGAGCGGTTAGCGGTTAGCGGTTAGCGGTTAGCGGTTAGCGGTTAGCAGCTGCCGCCACAGAGGACGCTCCTCGTGTCGACCGTGCGTGTTTAGAGCCGGCCCGATTCGCGACAGCTCAACCGCTAACAGCTAACAGCTCTTCAGCGAACAAGCCTTCGCCTCTCTTCCGCTTCCCACCTGATCGAGTCCTTGCCGCGCAGCCCTCCCCGGAGCGACCTCCGTCCCTCCGGCGAGGGCTGGCGTGCTGTACGGGCGCTGATAGGCTTTGGCCCCTCGCGGAGGTGGCCCATGGCCGGGACCGAAGTCAGCCCGCAGGTTCGCGAAGAGGTGGAGCGCCTCCGGCGCGAGCTCGCCCGCCACGACCACCTGTACTACGTGCTGGCGCAGCCCACGATCTCCGACCAGGAATACGACCGCCTGTTCCGGCGCCTGCGCGACCTCGAGCAGCAGCACCCGGAGCTGGCGGACCCGAGCTCCCCCACCCAGCGGGTGGGGGGCGCCCCCCTCGACGCGTTCCACACCATCGCGCACGCCAAGCCGATGCTCTCCCTCGACAACACCTACCAGCAGGAGGAGGTGCGGGAGTTCGACCGGCGGGTGCGCAAGCTGCTCGGCTCGGGCGAGGTGTTCCGCTACTGCGTCGACCCCAAGATCGACGGCGTCGCCTGCTCGCTGCGCTACGAGCGCGGCCTGCTGGTCCTGGCCGCCACCCGCGGCGACGGCGTCCGCGGCGACGACATCACCCAGAACGTGCGCACCATCCGCGACGTGCCCCTCCGCCTACACGGCGACGCCCCCCCCGACGTGCTCGAGGTGCGGGGGGAGGTGTACATGCCCAAGGACGTGTTCGCGCGCATCAACAAGGCGCGGATCGACGCGGGCGAGGAGCCCTACCAGAACCCGCGCAACCTGACCGCCGGGACCCTCAAGCTGCTCGACTCGCGGCAGGTGGCCCGGCGCGGCCTGCGCTTCTTGCCCCACGGGATCGGCGTGGTGGAGGGGCTGGAGGTGACGACCTACTCGCAGTTCGTCGCCCGCTGCCAGGCGTTCGGGTTCGCGGACGGCGCTCAGTGCCGGGTGTGCGAGGACGTGGACGGCGTCCTGGAGGTGATCGAGGAGTTCGAGGCGGTGCGCCACGACCTGCCGTACGAGGTCGACGGCATGGTGATCCGCGTCGACGACGAGCAGCAGCGCGCCCGGCTGGGCGCGACCTCGCACCACCCGCGGGGCATGATCGCCTACAAGTACGCCGCTGAGCAGGGCACCACCAAGCTGCGAGCCGTCGAGGTGGGGATCGGCAAGACCGGTCAGCTCACGCCGGTCGCGGTCCTGGAGCCGGTGCGGCTGGCCGGGACCACCGTCTCGCGCGCCAGCCTGCACAACTACGAGGAGGTCGCCCGCAAGGACATCCGGGTGGGCGACATGGTGGTGGTCGAGAAGGCGGGCGAGATCATCCCCTACGTCGTGCGCTCCCTCCCCGAGGCGCGCACCGGCGAGGAGCGGGCGATCGAGCCGCCGCAGGTGTGCCCGAGCTGCGGCGCGCCGGTGCGCAAGCGCGAGGGGGAGGTAGCGATCTCCTGCCCGAACCGCGCCTGCCCCGACGTGCTGCGGGGGGTGCTGCGCCACTTCGCCTCGCGCCGCGCCATGGACATCGAAGGCCTGGGGGAGAAGCTCGTCGATCAGCTGGTCGACAAGGGGCTGGTGCGCTCGGTGGCCGACCTGTACCGCCTGAACCTCGAGCGACTGACCTCGCTGGAGCGCATGGGCAAGAAGTCCAGCCTCAACCTGCTGGCATCGATCGAGGCCTCCAAGCAGCAGGGCCTGGGGCGCCTGCTGCACGCCCTGCCGATCCCCCACCTCGGCGAATCGACCGGGCGCGATCTGGCGGCGCGGGCCCAGCACCTGGACGCGCTGCTGGACAAGGACGGCCCCGCGCTGGAGCGGGAGTTCAAGCTGGGCCCGGTGGTCGGCGCCGACGTCGCCGCCTGGCTGGCCGACCCCGACAACCGCGCCCTGATCGAGGAGCTGCGCCAGCTCGGCGTCTCGTTCGCGGCCCGCCAGCCGCGACGCGCGGCCGCCGGGGCGCTGTCGGGCAAGGTGTTCGTGATCACCGGCACCCTGCCCCGCCGCTCGCGGGACGCCGCCAAGGCGGCGATCGAGGCGGCCGGCGGCAAGGTGACGGGCTCGATCTCGGGGAAGACCGATTACCTGCTGTGCGGTGAGAAGGCGGGGTCGAAGCTGGCCAAGGCCCAGGCCCTGGGGGTGGCGGTCCTCGACGAGGACGCCCTGGACGCCCTCCTGGCCGGCGGCTGAGGAGCCGCAAGAAGGTCGCGAAACCTGCCCCACCCGGGGAGCGTTCGTCCTGCATCGCCCACCAGGAGGAACGCGTGACTCGCTCGATCAGTGGCTCGCTGCTGCTGTCCCTGTGTCTGTGTGGCCCGCTGCTCGCCCAGGACGGGCCGTCCCCCGAGCAGCCGAGGCGGGAGCGCGCGGAGCGGGACGAGGGTCCGCGGGAGCGGGTCCGCCCCGGCAAGCGCAAGGCGCGGCGCCACCGAGCCCTGTTGAAGCGGTTCGACCGCGATGGCGACGGCAAGCTGAACGAGCAGGAGCGCGCGGCGGCCCGGGCCGCCCGGCGCGAGCGCCGCAAGCGCTTCGACACGGACGGCGACGGCAAGCTCAGCCGCCAGGAGCGGAGGGCCGCCCGCCGGGAGCGGCGCGAGGCGAAGGGCGAGCGTCGCGAGGGCCGCCGTGAGGCGAGCGGCGAGCGGCGCGAAGGCCGCCGCGAGGCGAGGGGTGAGCGGCGCCAGGGCCGCCGCGACGCGAAGGGCGAGCGGCACCAGGGCCGCCGCGACGCCCGCCGCGAGGCCCGGCAGGAGCGCCGTGAGGAGGCCCGGCCCGACCGTCGCCCGGGGACCCGGCGCGAGGCGCGCCAGGACCGCCGCGGCCAGCGGCGGGAGGGCCGGCGGGTGGGCCGGCGAGAGGGCCGCGCCCGCCGCTAACCGCCGACGACCACCTCGCGGCGGGCCGTGCGGGCGACCTTCTCCTCGGGGGTCAGGATCCCCTGGAGGTTGAGCGGGTCGGCCGCGGCGACGCGCAGGGAGGGCGCGACGCTCTCCGAGGCGCCTTCGCGGCGCACGTCGCGCAGCAGCTTGACCGCGGCCGGCAGGGCGTACTGCTCGCCCCAGAAGCCGGCGACGAGCCGGCCGCCGCGGACCTCTCCCCGCAGCTCCATGTGCCGCAGGGCGCGCAGCAGGTCGCGCCACGTCACCGGCATCCGCTCGCGCTCGAGGAGGGTCTTGAACACGACCCCGGTGCGGCGCAGCAGGACGGCGGCCACCGCCGCGGGGTCCGCCGGCTCGGCCGGCAGGTCCTCGGCGGTGCGGAACAGGCTCCACCGGCCGGTGGTCGGCAGGCGGTGACGCCGGCGCGAGGGAGCGACCAACAGCCCGCGCAGCCCGGCGAAGGCGTCGCAGGTCACCAGCCCCTTGCCGATCAGCTCGGTGAGGGCGCCCTCGAGGTGCTCGGGGAGGAGCCGCGCCCGCCGCTCGAGGTCCTGCAAGAACTGCGCGCCGCGCCGCTCCAGCAGGTCGTGCACCGCCCGGGCGGAGCCGCTCAGCTCGTCGGCCGCGGCGGCGCCGGCGAGGCCGCGCCACAGGTCGAGCTCGTCCCGGGGCAGCAGGCACACCGGCGTGGAGCGGGCGTGGCCCGCGCCGCTGCCCCACAGGCGGCCCCACACCACCCGCCCGGAGAGGGTCAGCTCGTCGAGGTAGCTGCGGCGGTAGCCGGTGACCCGGGCGGGCAGCACGTGGCGCTCCCAGGCCTCGGCCGGGATCTCGTACCCGGCCAGCTGCTCGATCACCTCCAGCACGCCCTGCGGGCCCTCCACCCGATCGCGCGGGTCGGCGCGCTGCCACCTGCCGAGGAAGCGCCAGAACACGGCGGCGCTCACCGGCTCCACCTCGCGCCGCAGGCGCTCGAGGCGCGCCCGCTGGATCCGCGCCAGCAGGCGCCGGTCGCACCACCCCCAGCGGGCGTCGTCCAGGCGCACGCGCACGGCGACGCCCTCCTGCTCGAGGGTCAGCAGGGCGGGGTCCTCGAGCAGCCCCGGCCCCTCCACCGGGCCCAGGGCCTGCAGCCGGCCCCGCCACAGCTCCACCGGCTCGCGGGAGCTCTCGGCGGCCAACCACCGCTCGCCGTCGCGCACCACCCGTCCGGCGGCCGCCAGGGCGTCCAGCCAGGGGCGCCAGTCGGGCGCCTCGCGGTCCTCCACGAAGCCCATCCACGAGAGCGCCTCGTGGACCTCCTCGGCGTCGCGCGGCCGGGGCCAGGCCTGCTCGCGCACCCGGGCCACGGCCTCGGGGTCGAGCAGCCCGGGGTCGGGCTCCCCCGGCGTGGCGGGGAGGCCGCGGCCGCCCAGCACCACCGCCTGCACCCGCCGCTCCTCGAGGGGCGCGTCGTCGAGGAAGGCGTACGGACGGGCGGTCAGCACCCCGTGGGCGAGCACGGACGGCCCCGGCAGGTCGACCGCCACCCGCTCGACGCTGCCGTCGCGCAGCCCCCGCAGCAGCTCGATCAGGCTCTCGACGTCCATGGCCTCCGTGAGGCAGTCGTCGATGGTCTGGCGGACGATCGGGTGGTCGCGCGGGACCTCGAGGTCGCCGCCGGGGAGCGTCTCGGGGCAGGCCTGCGCGGCGGGGAAGGCCCTCACCAGCTCGTCCTCGGCCCGCATGCGCAGGAGCGGCGCGGGCGTCCGCTTCCCGCCCCGGAAGCGAGGCACGAGCAGCGAGCGGCTGACGTTCCACCGCCAGCGGGTGGTGAACAGGGGAGAGGCGAGGAGCGCCTGGGTCAGCACGTCCCGGGCCGTGTCGGGGTGGAGGTAGTCGAGCACCTCCTCGAGGGGGAAGCTGTGGTGGGGGCCCAGCGACAGCACGATCGCGTCCTCGTTCGCCGCCGCCTGCAGCTCGAACCCGAACCGGCGGCAGAACCGCTTCCGGAGCGCCAGACCCAGGGCGCGGTTGAGCCGTCCGCCGAAGGGGGCGTGCACGACCAGCTGCATGCCGCCGCTCTCGTCGAAGAACCGCTCCACCACCAGCCGTCGCTGGGTGGGCAGCGTCCCCAGCGCCCGCAGCCCCTCGGCCAAGAACTCGGCCAGCTGCTCGGCGGCGGCCCGGGGCAGGGCCTCCTCCTCCTCCAGCCACCGCGCGGCCGCGGCCACGTCAGGCGCGCCGCGGTCGCCGAGGCGCGCAGCCACGTCCTCCCGCAGGGCCGCCACCTCGGCCGACAGCTCGCGGGTGCGCGCCGGCGCCTCGCCCAGCCAGAAGGGCACCGTGGGCGGGGCGCCGTGGGCGTTGGCCACCCGCACGATCCCGGGCTCGATCTTGAGCACCGCCCAGGAGGTAGTGCCGAGCTGGAACACGTCGCCGCGGCTCGACTCGACGGCGAAGTCCTCGTCGAGGGTGCCCACCAGCGTCCCGTGCGGCTCCTCGAGCACCCGGTACTGCGCCGTGTCGGGGATCGCCCCGCCCGAGGTGATCGCCACCAGGCGGGCGCGGCGGGTCGCGCGCAGCCGCCCGGCGACGCCGTCCCGGTGCAGCAGCGCGCCCCGGCCCCGGGACGCGACGGTGTGGAGGTCGCACACCGCGTCGAACTCCTCGCGGGTGACGTCGCGGTAGGGCCAGGCGCGCCGCACCCGCTGGAACAGGGCGTCGGCCTCCCAGTCCTCCGCCACGCAGGCGGCCACGACCTGCTGCGCCAGCAGGTCGAGGGGCTTCTCGGGGAGGCAGGTCCGGTCGAGCTCGCCTCGGCGCACCGCCCGCAGGAGGGCCACCGACTCGACCAGCTCGTCGCGGGTCAGCGGCAGCAGGCGGCCCTTGGGGATCCGCCCCACACCGTGGCCGGCGCGGCCCACCCGCTGCAGGAAGGTGGCGATCGAGCGCGTGCCGCCGACCTGGATCACCAGGTCGACGTCGCCCACGTCGATCCCCAGCTCGAGCGAGGCCGTGGCCACCAGCGCCCGCAGCTCGCCCTCCTTGAGCCGCCGCTCCGCCTCCAGGCGCCGCTCCTTGGAGAGGCTGCCGTGGTGGCTGGCGACGCGCTCGGTGCCCAGCAGCTCACCCAGACGCGCCGCCACCCGCTCGGCCAGCTTGCGGGTGTTGACGAACACCAGGGTGGTGCGGTGCTCCTCGATCCGGGTCGCCATGCGCTGGTACAGCTCGCCCCAGGCCTGGTGGCTGCACACGGCCTCCAGCGGGGACTCGGGCAGCTCGAGGTCGATGTCGAGGGTCCGCCGGTGGCCGGTGTCGACGATCTCGCAGGGGCGGTCGGTGCCCGTGAGGAAGCGGCCGATCGCCTCGATGGGGCGCTGGGTGGCCGACAGGCCGATCCGCTGCACCGGCCCCGCCAGGGCCTCGAGCCGCTCCAGGGACAGCGCCAGGTGGGCGCCGCGCTTGTCGCCGGCCAGGGCGTGGATCTCGTCGACCACCACGCTCCGCACGCTGCGCAGCATGCGGCGGCCGCCTTCGGTGGTCAGCAGGATGTACAGCGACTCGGGGGTGGTGACCAGCACGTGGGGCGGCCGCTTGGTCATGGCGGTCCGCCGGCTGGCGGGGGTGTCGCCCGAGCGCACCAGGACGTCGATCTCGGGGAGGCTGGGGTCGCGCTGGCGCAGCTCCTCGAGGGGCGCGCGCAGGTTCTTCTGCACGTCGTTGCCGAGCGCCTTGAGGGGCGAGACGTACAGGAGCCGCGTCTCGGCGGGGAGCTCGCCGCCAGCCGCGGCGCCCTCGCGCAGCAGCGCGTCGATCCCAGCCAGGAACGCCGCCAGCGTCTTGCCCGACCCGGTGGGCGCGGCGATCAGCACGTGCCGCCCCGCCTGAATGTGAGGCCAACCCTGCTCCTGCGCGGGGGTGGGCGCGCCCAGGCGCTCGCGGAACCAGGACTGGACGGTGGGGTGGAAGCCGGAGGTGACCATGACCCGAACATAGCAGCCGGCGGGAGGGAGCACCCGGGAGGGGACCGCGCGCCGAGAGGGCTGCCCGGAACCGGCCCCGGGGCAGCCGCGTGTAGAGGGGAGTGAGGCGCGCGCGGCGCGGCGCGGCCCCTCTACCGGAGACAGACCATGATCGAACGACGACGAGCAGCGGCGCTGCTGGCGGCCGCGGCGGTGTGCCTCCCTGCCGCCGGCTGGGCGGAGGACGAGGCGCCGCAGGACGCGGCCCAGCGGGCGGCCGCGCAACGAGCGGAGGCAGCGGCGGCGACGCAGGCGGCGCTGCGGGCGCTGGAGGCCTACGGGCGGGGCGCGACCGCGGAGCCTCCCGACCGGGACGAGCTGCGGATCCGCGCCCTCGACCGCCTGCGGCGCGCCACGCACCCGGCGCCTGCGGCAGGGCCGCGTCCCCGCCCGGAGTTCGACCCCGCCTGGGCGCGCGAGGGGCTGACCACCTTCCGGCAAGCGTTGCTGGCCCGGCTGCGGCAGCTGGCCCCCGAGGCCTACGCGCCGCCGAGGGGCGCGTCGATCCTGTCGGAGCCCGTGCGGCGCACCTTCGACGTGCAGGACCTGGTGGTGGCTCCCCTCGACCACGTCGGACCCGCCAGCGGGCTCGGCGGGGACCGGCGGCCCCAGGGAGGAGCTGACGGCGGCGGCGGGGTCATCTCCTTCTTCGACGAGGAGTGCGAGCCCACCGCCGGGGTCGGCCTGGGGCCCGACCTGCTGGTCGAGCTGGTGGAGCGGGACGGCGAGGTCGAGCGCGTGGAGTACGCGAACGGCGAGCTGCACGTGCGCGCCTCGCCCGAGGCGCTGGTCCGGATCGAGCGGCTGCTCGCCGAACTGCGCGCTCCGCGGGCTGGGCTGGTCGACCTGGACGTGCGCCTGTACGCGCTCCCCGCGTCGCTGTTCTGGCGGCTGCGAGGCCGGTCCGAGGCGCTGGACGAGGCGCGGGAGCAGACGCTGGCGCAGGCGGTGACCCGCAATGAGGCGCGCCTGCTCTCGGCGCACCGGGTGGTGGCCCACGACGGCCAGCGGGTGGTGGTGCGCCGCGGCCGCGCTCGCTCCTTCGTGGGCGACATCGAGATCAACCAGACGGGGGTGATCCCGGTGGCCTGCCCGGTGGTGCGGGTGCTCAACGAGGGGCACGTCCTGGAGCTGCGACCGCTGGTCGATCGCGGCGCGGGTCGAGTGCTGGTGGACCTGGCGATCACCGTGTGCCAGGGCGACGAGACCTTCGACACCCGCGACGTTCAGGGGCTCGAGCTCGAGCTGCCGCGGGCGGCGATCGCCCGCACCACCGCGACCTCGAACGTGCCGCTCGGCCGAGGCGCCCTCATGGGCGGCGTCTTGCTGACGGGCGAAGAGGACGGCCTGGCGAGCGTGGTGTACGTCCGGCCCCGACTCATTCAGAGCCAGGCCCGCTGAGGAGGCGTGATGAGCTGCGAGCAGAGGGACGTGTGCAGGTTCTTTGGGGTCGTGACGCTGGCGGGGCTGGCGCTGACGGCCGCCCCGCTGCGGGCGCAAGAGGAGCCGTCCGCCGCACCTCACGCCGAGGAGCGGGCCGAGCTCGAGGCGCTGCTGGCCAAGGTCGAAGCCGCGCTGGCGAAGCTCGAGCCGGTGGTGAGGACCCGCCTGGTGCAGTACGACGTGCGCCACTTGCTGTGGCGCCCCTACGACCGCCGCGCCCCCGACCTGGGCCCCCCCGGCGAGGCGGCCGGCTGGCGCAACGGCGCCGGCGGCGGGTTCACCTTCGAAGACGACGCGGAGGGCGAGGGGGCGGTCCTCGACCCGGATCAGTTCGTGGAGGTCGTGGTGGAGGCGGTAGGCCGCGACCGGTGGGATGGGCCGCGGTCGATCCAGCTGCACCGCGGCTTCCTGTTCGTCGTGCAGACCGACGAGGCGCACGCCCGGATCGCGCCCCTCCTGGCTCGCCTCAAGCGCGAGGAGACGCGGGCCGTCCAGCTGGAGGTCCAGTTCTACGCCCTCTCCGCCGACCTGCAGGCCGAGCTGGAGCGGTCGGCGGCGGCCGGCGACGGCATCCTGGTCCCGGCTGCCCTGGAGCGGCTGGACCAGGCGGTGGACGAGGACCCCAAGCAGCTGACCGGCTGCGCGCTCCTCACGGGCCTCGACGCCCAGCGCGTGTTCCTGCACCGCGGGGCCGAGGAGGCCTTCGTCGCCAGCTACGAGCGCAGCTCGGGCGGCACCGGCGAGGTGGTCGAGGCGGTCGACGACCCGGTCGTGGAGACCCTGAAGACCGGCCTGGCCCTCGACGTGCGCGCCACGATCCTCGACGGCGCCCGCCCGCAGGTCGCCCTGGACGTGCGCTTCACCCGCAGCCACGCCGTGAGCCTCACCCAGCGCGTGACGCCCTGGGGCCCCATCGATATCCCCCAACTCCTGGTCGACACGGTCCGCACCTCGGCCCGAGTCCCCCCAGGCTCAGGGATGCTCGTCTTCTCGACCCGAGGCAGCCGCGACCCGGCCCAGCCCGACGTCACGATCGTGGTCCGCCCCCGCCTGGTCCGCCCCTGAGGCCGGAGGCCGGGACCCGAGAGGCCGGGACCCGACCCAGGGTTGGGTCCACGGCCGCTACCCTGGGTCGGGTCCCCGGGTGGGGGAGATGACGGGGGATTGGGGGACGTGGCCCAGTGCCTGGCAAGGGCTTTGGGCGTGGGGAGCCTGGGGAAGGAGCCCGGAACTGCTTGAGATAGGAGGAGGCTAGGACGGGGTTGCGGCTGTGGGGGGGCTGAGGTATTTTCGCTGACCGCGGGTCAGTGACCTTTGGTCAGTGACCCGAGGTCAGTGACCGCGGGTCAGCGAATGAAGCGCGTCGAGCAGAAGGCCGAGACTCGGGAGCGGCTGCTGGAGGCAGCCGAGCGGTGCCTCGAGGAGGATCCGGCCGCCACCATGGCGGCGGTCGCTCGCTACGCGGGGCTCGCCAAAGGGACCGTGTTCCTCCACTTCCCCACCCGGGAGGCGCTGGTCGACGCCTTGCGGAGCCGGTGGGACGAGGCGCTCCAGGAGGAGCTGGCGCCGCGGCTGGCGCTCCTCGACCCGCAGCACGCCCTCGCGAACCCCGAGGTGCTGATCCGCACCCTCGCTCAGGCGACGCTGGACGCCTGGCGGGCTCGTCGAGGCCTGATCGAGTGCCTGATCCGCCAGGCGGCCGACCGCCGGGAGCTGGAGGCCCTGCGCGAGGGCCTCAGCCCGACCCTGGCCAGCTTCCTGCGCAACGCCCTGGAGGGGATCTCCGTCAGCCTCGACGCGCCGCTACCGGACGTCGACCTGGTGACCCACGGGCTGCTCGGCATGTGGACCCGGGTCGGCCTGCACTTCCTGTATCGCGAAGACGTCTCGCGCGACGACGCCGTCGAGACCCTTACCCGCATGACGCTCG
>JAWLGW010000070.1:0-12702 GCA_041690735.1 Planctomycetota bacterium | reverse complement strand
GCCACCTCGGCGTGCCGGAGCTCATCCTGCACGAAGGTGGCGAAGATCTCCCGCAGCACCGGGTCGTGCGCCCTGTCGTGCTGCTCCTGGAACAGGGCCGCCGCCAGGCGCTCGATCCCCGCCATGTTGGTGAAGTACTGGACCACCGCCTCCTCGTCCGCGCGGGAGAGGGGGCGCGGG
Organism: Planctomycetota bacterium; assembly: GCA_041690735.1. GTDB lineage: Bacteria > Planctomycetota > J058 > J058 > J058 > JAWLGW01. Next base: position 12,522 of record JAWLGW010000070.1, on the reverse strand, counting down.
CGCTGCGACCAGTCGACGTCGTCCAGCGTCCACTGGTCCCGACGGCACTTGTCGAGCATCCGCTGGAGGTCCATGGCACCGCCTCCAGCCTTCAGCGTAGCGGGGCGCTGTCGTCCCCTCCAGGTGCGGCGTCGGCGCTACTCCCCCTCCAGGCCCTCGTACCGCCGCAGGTCCTCGCGGAAGGCCGCCTGCAGCCGCAGGACCAGGGCGAACAGTTCGGCCCGCGTCTCGGGGTCGGGGAGCAGCCGAACGCTCGCGATGCGGGCGCCCAGGCGGATCAGCGCCGAGTCGGGCACCTCGCCCCGCGCCTCCAGGCCGAGCGTGGCGCCCCCCGCGGCTGCCTGCCGTCCGCGTAGGGCGAGCAGGGCGCCCTGCCCGGCGTCGGTCCCGCAGGCGACCTCGAAGAAGCCGCGGATCAAGCCCGGCAGGTCGCCCGGGATCACGAGGTCGACCGCCCAGGCGGGGAGGATCCCCAGCGCGCGTCCGCTCACCGAGACGGCCGGCACCGCGGCGGCGCGCCCCACCAGGTCGACCCGCTCCTCCCCCGCGAGGGTCGAGCGGGAGAGCGTGCAGTCGAAGCGGAGCCCGCGCACGCGCGCCTCGAGTCCGCCCAGGCGGCTGCGCACGTCGAGCTCGCAGGTGAAGGTGCGAGCACCGTCGGCAGGGGGCTCGACGAGGTCGAGGCGCGGCCGGCCGTCCTCGATCGGCACCAGGGCGCCGTTGGCCGACACGAAGGCGTCGACGGCGAGGCGGAGCTCGTCCGTGTCGAGGACCAGCCGGGCCAGCCGTCGGCCAGCCTCGTCCCGCCACACCGCCTCCGCGTGCAGCAGCGGCCCGAGGTCGCGCAGATACTCCGCCAGGTCGGGAGCCCGCCGCTCGAGGAGGTCGGGCCGCAGATGGCCAGCGAGGCGAAGTTGTCGCACGCTGCCGTCGCCCTTGAGGTCGAGGACCAGCACGTCCTCCACCCGCCCCACCTCGAGCAGAGCCTCCGAGAGCGCGGGGAGCGCCTCACGCAGGACCGCCAGCGGCTCCACGTCCTCCGCGCGCAGGCGCGGGTGGTCGCGCACTACGGCCAGGCGCGTCTCGACGTGCGGCCGCTCGGGCGCGCGGGCGCAGGCGCGCGGATCGCCGCTGCCCAGCAGGCGCGCCGCCGCGGCGCCGCCCGCGACCAGTCGGTCCCAGCCGAAGGGGCCAGCGCCGAGGTCGGCGCCGAGAGCGAGGAGGTAGCGGGAGGCGTCACCCGCGAGGGCCAGCGGCCGCGCGGTCACGGTCAGGGCGAGATCCCCCAGGGCCGAGCGCGGCGCGAGCGCCGCCGGCTGGGCCGCAGGCGCACGACACAGCTGGTAGCGCCGCCCGTCGCGGCGCCCGCTCAAGCGCAGGCGCCGGTCACCGTGGCTCTGCTCCGGCAGGAGCGCGTGCAGGTCCGAGAGGGCGAAGGACTCGAGGGAGCCGCGCAACTCACCCAGCAGGTCGGCGGTGGCAGGCTCGATCTCGAGGCCTCCGGCGATGGCGCGCACCAGATCGGCCCCTTCGCGAAGGGCCGGGACCGCCTCGCTCGGGGTGGAGGCGCCGGTGGCCGCGACCAGAGGCGCCCAGCCGCGGCGCCCGACCAGGCGGGGCACGCCGGCCAGCGCGACACCGGTGAGGAGGAGGAGCACGAGGACGAGGGAGGAGCGGAGCGGGCTCATGGGGAGCTCCTGACCGGGTGGCCAGTGTAGGAGGCAGCGGCGGCGATGTCTCGCCCCCTCCTTAACTCCCGCGCCAGGAGGCGGTCCCGAGCCTGTCGGACGCACGAGGTAAGTTCGGCCTTTGTTCGCGAGGAGATGCTGCCATGCTGCCCAACGCCGAAGAACAGTCGCCGCTCGACCGCGAGCGAGAGGTGCAAGCGCTCTCTGATGAGATCGGCGAGCTCTCTGCCCATATCGCCGCCTCCAAGCACAGGCTGCTGACCCGCGTGCGGCGCTTCGACGAGCTGGAAGGGTGGCACGCCTGGGGCGCCCGCAGCTGCGCGGAGTGGCTGGCCTGGCGCACCAACGTGAAGCTCGGCACCGCGCGGGCGCAGGTCCAGGTCGCGCGTCGCCTGGCGGAGTTGCCGCAGGTCGACGAGGCCTTCGGGCGGGGCGAGCTCAGCTACTGCAAGGCGCGCGCGATCTGCCGGTACGCCACCCCGGCCACCGAGGAGCAGCTGATCGGCTTGGGGACGGAGTGCACCGGCAACCAGCTGGAGCGGATCGGCAAGATGTTCCGCGACTCGCTCGGTCAGGCGGAGGAGCGACCGCCGGACGTCGAGCCCGAGCGTCGCCTGCACGTGTGCCAGCACCGGGACGGGAGCTACGAGCTGCGGGTGAGCGGCCTCAGCGCCGACGAGGTCGAGGTGGTGGTGCGCGCTGTCGACGCGCTCCTGGCGACGGAGCGCGGAGACGGTCGCTCGGAGCCGCAGCCAGCCGCGAGGGAGGAGGCCGGGCCGGACGGTTCCGCGGAATCGTCTCCGGCCGGACCGGTGGTCGAGGAGCCGCGTGGTTCCGCGGAACCGTCTCCCGATCCGGTGGCCCTCGAGGAGGCCGAGCGCGTCGCACGCCTCGGCCGGGTAGACGGCCTCATCATGATGGCGGAGGACACGCTGGCGCGAGGGAAGCCGGCGCGGACCGCGCCCGGGCGGCATGAGGTGCTCGTCCTGGCCGACGGCGGGCTGCAGGAGGGGGTGCTGCACAGCGGCCGGCCGATCTCCGCGGCCGCCCTGAATCGGATCGCCTGCGACGGCGCGCTCCGACCCGTCCTGGTCGATCCGCAGGGCCTACCGCTGGCCATGGGTCGACGGGCCCGGAAGGTAACGGCCGCCCTCGCGAAGGCGCTGCGCCTCCGCGACGGCGGCTGCCGGTTTCCAGGCTGCCGCAACCGATTCTTCGTCGACGCGCACCACGTCGAGGCCTGGAGCGAGGGAGGGGCGACCGACCTGTGCAACCTGGTCCTGCTGTGCCGGACGCACCACCGCCTGATCCACGAGGGGAAGTTCCGCCTGGTGCTGGACGAGCAGCAGCGGATCCACGTGTGGGACGCCAAGGGCCGGCCGCTGACGGCGAGCGGCCCTCGCGCGCCAGTGACCGAGGAGCCGGCGGAGTGGCTCCGCCGACATAGCCGCGAAGCCGGGCTCCAGATCGACGCCACCACGGGACTCGCCAGCTTCGCCAGGTGGGTGAACGCCGCCTCCGCGGTCGACGGGCTGGGAGAGCTCGAGGAGCGGTACCGCCGCAGCGCCTAGCCGTAGCGGTCGAGCACCTCGCGGACCTTGTCGACCAGCTCGTCGTCGGCGCAGGTGAATTGACCCGGCAGCTGCTCGAGCCACGCCTTGCGGTCGGCGGCCAGGTCGGCCGCCTTCGAGAGCTCTTCGCCCTGGCGGAGGTCCTTGATCGAGACCTGACCCTGGCCCACCTCGTCCTCGCCGCCCACGATCGCAGCAGTGAAGCCGCGGCGGTCGGCGTACTTGAACTGCTTGTCGACGCGCCCCGTGCCGACGTAGAGCTCCGTGGGGATGCCGGCGTCGCGCAGCCGCGTCGCCCACTCCTGGTACTTCGATCGGAGGCGCTTGTCCATCGTGGTCACCAGGACCGGGCAGCGCCCCTCGCGGGCGTCGACCTTGCCCAGCGCCTTGAGGGCCGCGAGCAGGCGATCGACGCCGATCGAGGCGCCGGTGGCGGGGACCTTCTGTCCGGTGAAGCGGGCCACCAGGTCGTCGTAGCGCCCGCCGCCGGCGACCGAGCCGAAGGCGTGCCGGCTGCCCTCGTCCTCGACCTCGAAGGTCAGGACCACCTCGACCACCGGCCCCGTGTAGTAGGCGAGGCCTCGCACGATCGAGGCTGAGAAGGTGATGCGATCGGCGCCGAAGCCGCGCTCGGTGAGGATCGCGTCGAGCTCGCGCATCTCGGCCAGGCCCTCGGCTCCCGCCTTGGTGCCGCTGACCAGCTCCTCGACTGCCGCAAGGTAGCCCGCGCGGTCGTCGCTCGGCGCCTCCAGGAAGGCGATCAGAGGCTCGACCTGCTCGGGCGACAGGCCGGCGCCCTTGGTGAAGTCGCCCGACGGATCCTTGCGGCCGGGTCCCAGGAGGAGGCGCACGCCCTCGGCGCCCAGCTTGTCGAGCTTGTCGAGGGCCCGCAGCACCGTGTCGGAAGCCTCGAGCGGGCAGCCCACCTGATCGAGCAGGCCGCTGAGGACCTTGCGGTTGTTGAGGCGCACCTGGTAGTCGCCACGCCCGATGCCGAGGGCCTCCATGGCCTCCGACAGCACGCACACCACCTCGGCGTCGGCCAACACGGAGCTAGCGCCGACGATGTCGATGTCGAGCTGGGTGAACTCCCGGTATCGGCCTGGCTCGGGCTTCTCGAGCCGCCACACGCTCCCGGTCTGGTAGCGCCGGAAGGGCATGCCCAGCTCCTGGAAGTTCTTGGCCACGTAGCGGGACAGCGGCGCGGTCAGGTCGTAGCGGAGGGCGACCCACTCGTCGTCGTCGTATCTGAAGGCGAAGATCCCGCCGGCGGGGGTCTCGGCCTCGGGCAGGAACTTGCCGAGGACGTCCACGTACTCGATCGCCGGCGTCTCCAGGCGGGTGAAGCCGTACCGCTCGTAGACCCGCGTCACCGTCTCGATCATGCGGTGCCGCAGGGTGAGGTCCTCGGGCTCGAGGTCGCGGAAGCCCTTGGGGATCCTCGGCACCGGGCGCTTCGTCTTCTTGCCCTTGCCCTTCTTGTCGCTGGCCATCGGTGGCGCTCCTCCGGGAGGCCGAATGGTAGGCCGCTGCGATGCCCCCCGCAATGCATGCTGCGCGTCGAGGGGCAGTCTCTGAACCTACTCAGGGCCGCTCAACGCCAGGAGGAGCGCGCCCACCCCGTGACCCACGTTGTCGTCCGCGGCGACGGCCCGGTAGGCGGCCGTCCACAACGGGTCGGTGCCCGTGGAGGTCCCCTTCACCACCGGATGACCACGCTCCCACACCACCTGCCGACGCAGCGCCGTGCGGGCGCGCCGGAGCGCCTCGCGCAAGGGGCCCCCGTCCTCAACCACTCCGGTGGCGCGGGCGCGAGCTAGAGCCGCGACGAACAGGGCGCTGGCGCTGGTCTCCAGCGGGTTGTCGCCGCTGGGTCCTCCCAGGAGATCGGTGCGCCACAAGCCGCTCGCGTCTTGCGCCTCGACCAGCGCCCGCGCCAGGCGTTTCAGCGCCGACCGCAGCACCGGGTCCTCCGCCTCACCCCGCGCCCGGCGGGCGAGCTGAACGTCGACCAGGAACCACGCCGCCCAACCGTTGCCGCGGGCCCAGAACGTGCGCTCGACCGGGAGGTGGACCACCACTGGCCCCAGCTCCAGCTCGGCGTGGCGGAAGAGCCCTGCGTCGGGATCGACCAGGGCGTCAACGGCGGCACGTCCCAGCCGCGCCGCCTCCTCCCCCGCCCAGGTCTCCCCCGCCCGCTGCAGCCGGTTCAAGAACACGCCGTGCATGAACAGCGAGTCGACCCAGGCCTGCGGCGGCAGGAGGCCCCCCAGGAGCAGCCCCGTGTGACTGATGGCGCCCCGGTCGGTCCGCGGCGCCTGCCGGACGTAGCGCGCCACCCGACGGACAGTTGGGTGCTGCGCGCCGACCACCGCCAGGGCGGTGGCCGCAGGCGCGGCCGCATCGGCCCACAGCGGCTCGTCCGCCCCGGCCTCCGCCTGCGCCGCCACCCACGCTCTCGCGTACTCGCGGGGGGCGGGGTCGCCGCTGGCCGCTCCGTAGGCGAGCAGCCCCTCCAGCGCCACCGCCTCCTCCCACGACCACCGCAGCTCCTCGACCGGGTGGGTCCGCATCCAGGTATGCGCCACGGCCTGGGCCACCTCCAGGTCGGACAGCGTGCGCGGATCGCGGCCCGCGAAGGGCGCCGGCGCCGCCAGGTCGGCGGCGGTCAGGCGGTTTTCTGCGTAGCGGGCCCGGTAGCGGCCCTCGGGGTCGACGATCGCCAGCATCGCCGCCAGCAGGAGCAGCAGCCCGCCCCCTCCCGCCACCCACTGGCGGCGTCTCTCCCCCTGCGGCGGCAGCGCGCCACCGACGACGGCGCCCGCGACCGCGATCAGGAAGGGGCCCCAGGCGCCGAGGGAGCGCAGGGGGCTCCACAGCCAGGCGAGGCCCCCCAGGGTCAGGAGCGAGGTCAGCGCCCCCGCGGCGGCCCCTGCACCCGCTGCACGCCCGCCCAGCCCCACCCACAGCGGCTGCTCGAGGACCGCGAGCAGTGTGAGCGGCGGGGCGAAGGCGACCGTCCAGGTGGCGAGGAAGGCGCCCGCCGGCGCCGGCGCGTCGCTGGCGAGCCACGCCGCCCCCGCCAAGGCGAGCGCCCGCGCCAGGCCCAGCGCCGGCGCCCGCAAGACGGGCCGCGTCCGCGCGCAGCGGTCCTCGCTACAGCCCATCGCCCGCGCGGGTGCCGGCCAGGCGATCGTGGCGCAGCGCTGCGCCCGCGTGCTGCACCGCCAGCGTCGGCGCGCCCCACGCCTGCTGCGCATAGGGGTTGTCGAAGCGCGGGAAGTCGGCGGGGTGGATCGACTGGCCGTCGAGGGTCGCCGCCGCGCCCCAGGCCGCCTCCAGCGTCCCCAGCCCCGGCGCCTGATACCGCACCGTCAGCGGATCGCCCGGCGAGAGGTTGCCGCTGCCGCTGGCCTGCAGCGGCGCCCGCTCGATCGCCTGCACGAAGGCGTCGAAGGGACCATCCTCCGCCTGGCAGCCGACCTGGCAGATCCACACGTTCCGGTAGCCCCCCGCCCGCAGCTCCTTGTCCGCGTAGGGGCCCCCGGTGGTCCACACCGTCGGCTCCGCCGAATACAGCGCCACGTAACCGTCGCCCTTGCGGCCAAACGTCCACGGCCCGCGCGAGCGCACCTCGTCGAAGCCCGCCCGCGGGAACCAGGCGTGGGTCTCGGGCGAGAAGATCAGCCGCTGCACGGTGGGGGGGTTGTAGAGGATCACCGCCACGTCCTCGACCTGCGCCACCAGCGGCAGGGAGCTGCTGCCGGTCCAGGTGCCGGGGCCGTCGCGACCCGGGAAACCTGGGGCCGTGGTCCACACGCAAGCGTCCAGGTCGAGGGTCGCCTGCCAGGCGTGCTGCTGGAAGCCGACCTGCCCTGCCCGGTAGCGCTGCACGCTGGACAGCTGCGCCGCTCCGTTTCGGAACGTGTACAGGTTGGCGCCGGAGAGGACCGACCCCCGCGACGCCGGGCCGAGGGTGGCGCTGATCGTGGGGAGGAGCGCCTCGGGCACCGCCCGCAGCGGCCGCAGCTGGGCGAACGAGCTGTTCCGCCACAGGTCGTAGGCGTCGAGCATGCGGCGGGTGAGGCGGATCGTCTCGGGCGCCAGGTAGCCCCCCATGCCCCACCAGAACATGCCGTCCTCGTAGCTCGAGAAGCCGATCCCCTCGGCTGGGCCATCGGCGAAGCCTATGCTCATGCGGCTCCGGTCGACGAACCGGCCCCCTTTGTCCCGCCCGATCGCCAGCAGCACGTGCGGCACCCGGTAGCCGCACGAGGTGACGAAGCTGGTGGCGGCGGTGGCGCCCTGGCTCTTGAAACCGCCGCGGGTGCCGAACAGGACCTCGATCAGGTCACCGATCGACTGCCGGTGCCCGCTCCACTTGTGCTCCTCGTACACCCGCCCGGCCGTGAGGCCGAAGCTCCCCTCCTGCGTGAGCCGCGCCAGGTCGAACAGCAGCAGGTCGAGCACCATCGCCGCCCGGATCTGCAGGTCCGGATCCTGGGCGAAGTCGATCAGGTTGAGGAGCGGGGCCACGTCGTGGGGGTAGTACACCGGCGAGTACCACTCGGCGAACCCGAACCGCAGCCGGTGGTCGAGCCACCGCAGCAGCCGCGGGCGCGCCTTGGCGACGTGTTGCGCGCCGGTGAGGCCGCTGTTGCCGAAGGTCTCGCCCGGCCAGCGCTGCCCTGCCAGGTACTCGCTGGCGGCGAACAGCAGCTGGTGGTTCTCCGACCAGAACACCATGTCGTCCTGGCCTGGTTCGTCGATCCAGTAGCGAAAGCCGAGCAGCACCTGCTTGGCCCGGTCCTGCCAGTCGGAGGGGAGCGCGGGGCTGCCGCCGCGCAGATACAGGATCCGCAGCAGGGCGGTGGTCTTGAAGTCCGCCGTGTCCCGGCGCGCCTCGACGAAGTCGAGCATGTCGTCGAGCGAGGCGCGATCGATCGGCTGTCCCAGCTCGAGGCGACACAGCTGCGCGTAGTAGCCCCCGCCCCCGGCAGCGTGCCCGAGGTAGGCGGCGCGGCGCTGCTGCACGCCCTGCGCCAGGGCCGCGAAGTCGACTCCGCCGGCGGGGGCGGCGCTGCTCACCGGAGCCGCCGTAGCGGCGCGGCCGCCGCCGGAGCTCTGGTCGCACCCCAGGGCCACGCCCAGCGCCAGGGCGGCGACGCTCCACATGATCAGCGGTCGCATGGACTCCCTCCGGTGCGTCGCGCGGCGGGTGCAAACCCAGCGCCGCGCGAGCGCCGGGCGCGCAGCCCTCAACTCGTTGCCCGACAAGCCCGTCGCGCAACGCGGCGCGTCAGCGTTTCCGCCATCCGAGCGCCGGTCGCACGCCGTCGCCCGAATCTGGAGGCTCAGGCCCCGATCGCGCACGGCGATCTGCAGCCCCCGCCGTTCCGGCGCACCTGGATCGCCACTCGGTCGAGGGTGGAGGTGGGTCACGATCACGCATGCGGCGCCCGCGCCGATCGGCAGCCCGGCCAGGACGGCCTGCAACGCCGCCAGCCCGCCAGCGGAGGCCCGCGGCACCGGCAAGACCGTGCTGGCACGCCAGATCGCCTTCGCTCGCGCCGCCCAGGGCGAGCGGGTGGGCTACGTCAGCTTGCTCACCGAGTCGCACACCCGACTGCTCCACAACCTGTCGTCCTTCGCCTTCTTCGACGCCGCCGCGGTCGCGGACCGCCTGTGGTACGTGAGCGGCACCCACAGCATCGACCAGGGAGGCCTCGCCGGGCGATCGTGGAGGAGCTCCTGAGCCGGATCCGCCAGCGGGGTGTCCAGCGCCTGTTCCTCGACGGCGTGGACGGCCTCTCTCGCGGCGCGCTCTATCCCGAGCGGCAGGGGGACGTGCTCACGGCGCTGACCAACGAGCTGCGGGCCCACGACGTGACGGCGGTGCTGTCGGTCGGGAACGAGGTGCTCGGCAGGTCGATCCTGCCGCTGGAGCCGGCCTCGGGGCTGGTCGAGAACACGATCGTGCTGCGGTTCGTGGAGCTCCGCTCGCGGCTCCACCGGCTGATCTCGGTCCTCAAGCTGCGGGGCGGCGAGCACGACCCGACCCTGCGGGAGTCACGATCACGTCTCGAGGGGTGGAGGTCGCCGCCAGCTTCGAGAGCGCCGAGGCGATCCTGAGCGGTCTGCCCCGGCTGCTCGAGACGCCTCAGGGCCGGGCGGGAAGCGGCGAGGCATGGCCCGGATCCTACTGGTCGAGGACGAGGCCGACCTCAGCGCCGTGCTCAAGGACCTGCTCGAGCTGGTGGGACACGAGGTGGTGCAGGCCTACGACGGCCGGGAGGCCCTGGCCGCGCCCGAGCGGGAGCGGTTCGACCTCGTGCTCACCGACATCATGATGCCCTTCGTCGACGGCTACGAGCTGATCGCCCGCCTGGGGAAGGACGAGCAGAACGACCACCTGCCGGTGATCGCCATGTCCGCCACCGAGGCCGGAGCCCACCGGCCCTTCCTGCGCAAGCGATCGACTTCGGCGAGCTGGTGGCGACGATCGAGGGCGAGCTGGAGGGGCGCTAGAGCGCCGTCGGCAGCAGGCGAGCCGCCGTCCGCGCCAGGAGCCCCAGCGAGTCGACCGGGTCGCCCCGCAGCTCGCGCAGGGCGCCGATCACGTACTCCCGGGCCGCCTTCTTGCGCCACGACAGGTGGTAGTCCGTGTTGTCGAGCGGCTTGGCCGGCTTGACCGCCTTGTCGGCGAAGACCTGCAGCGTGTCGTCGTCGAGGGTGGTGCCCACCAGCGCGCTGGTGTCGACGACCACCGGGCAGGAGGTCACCGCGCCCAGGCACACGCGGGCCTCGGTGACGGTGCCGCGCTCCAGCTTGATCGCCGCGCCCACGGCGGCGACGGGGAAGTCGAACGAGCCGCGCCGACGTAGCTTCCAGTAGGTGCTGCGCCACCCGTCGGCCGGCGAGGGCAGGTGGACCTGCGTCAGCAGCTCGTCCTTGGCCTTGGCGAGGAAGGCCATGCCGTCGTTGCGGTACAGCTCGGCCAGCGGGATCCGCCGCTCGCCGTCGGCAGAGACCAGGGAGACCTCGGCGCCGAGCGCGATCAGCGCCGGCGCGGTGTCGCTCGAGGAGACCGCCCAGCAGCGGGGGCTGCCTGGCGCCACCCAGCAGGTCCCGTGGGTGACCTCCTCGCGCGCCACGCCCTCGGGGCCGGGGGCCTTCTTGCAGAAGTCGATCGCCTTCCGCCACTCGAAGTTCTGGTTGTAGTAGTTGCAGCGGGTGTCGAGGCACAGGTTGCCGCCGAGGGTGCCCATGTTCTGGATGTGCGGCGTCGCCACCCGGCTGGCCGCCATGGCGAGGGCCCGCTGCGCCTGCGGGAGCGCCTCGAGGCCGGCGAGGTCGGTCAGGGTGAGGCCCGCGCCCAGGGTCAGGCCGGCGCCGTTGCCGGCGGCCACCTGCCGCAGCCCCTCGATCCGCCGCAGGGCGACCAGCGCGCTCGGCACCTGCTGGCGACGCTTCATGTTGGGGACGAGGTCGGTGCCTCCGGCGAAGGGGACCGCGCCCGGGCCCTCCTCGCGCAGGATCTTCGCCGCCTCGGCCACCGTGGCCGGCGCGTAGTACTTGAAGGGGAGCGCGCGCATCATGAGCGCACCTCCTTGGTCGTCTTGGCCGCCCGCCGCCGCTGGGGCGCATTCTTGGCCCGGCCGTCGCCGCCCTCCCAGGGGGGCGGGACCACGAACGGCTCGGGCCAGGTGAGCTCGGGGAAGGCGGACGGTCCGTAGCGACCGGGGCCCCCCTTGCGCTTGTCCTCCAGGGCCGCCAGCACCTTCTCGGGCGTGACCGGCGTCTCGTCCACCCGCACGCCCACCGCGTCGAACACGGCGTTGGCGACCGCCGGCATGATCGGCAGCAGCGGCCCCTGCCCGACCTCCTTGGCGCCGAACGGCCCCTGCGGGTCGGGGTCCTCGACGATGTAAGTGACGATCTCGGGCATGTCGAGGGCGGTGGGGCTCTTGTACTCGAGGAGCGAGGGGATCTTGTGGACCGCCGCCGGCGAGCGCTTGGGCGGCAACCTCCGGAAGGTCTGCTCCTCCATCAGCGCCTCGCCCAGGCCCATGTAGACGCTGCCCTCCACCTGCCCGCGGGCCAGCACCGGGTTGAGGGCGCGGCCGATGTCGTGGGCGATCCAGATCTTGGGCACCCATAGCCAGCCGGTGACCGGGTCGACCTCCACCTCCACCACCGCCGCGCTGTAGGAGTAGGTGGGCGAGGGGCCCACACCGCCGCCCTTGAAGCGGGCGGGCGAGGCGGGCGGCGAGTAGGAGCCGACGGTGCCGAGGGTGCCGAACTGGGTCTCGGCCGCGCAGCAGGCCTCGGTGAAGGTCAGCCCCGTCTCGGGGTCCTCCACGTCGAACACCCGCCGCTCGGCGAAGGCGAGCCGCCCCTGGGGGACGCCCAGCTTCTCGGCCGTCGCCTGGGCGAGCAGGTCGCGGGCCCGCTCGGCCGCCTCGATCGCCGCGTTGCCCATCATGAGCGTCACCCGGCTGGAGTACGAGCCGAGGTCGATCGGCGTGATGTCGGTGGCGCCGGTGCGCACGTGAATGTCGTCGGGGTGGATCCCGAGCACCTCGGCGACCAGGTTCGCCAGCACGTCGTCGGAGCCCTGGCCGATCTCGGTGGCGCCGCAGAAGGCGGTGACGGCGCCCAGGCGGTCGAGGCGCAGCTGCACCCCCGAGTGGGGCATGCTGTTCCAGTAGATCGGCAGGCCGGCGCCGGTGAGGTAGCTGGAGCAGGCGATCCCCAGGCCCCTGCCTTCCGGCAGCTTGCCCCACCGCTCCCGGAAGCCCGACCCCGCCACCACCTTGTCGATGCACTCCCGCAGGCCGATCGTGCGCACGGTCAGGTAGTTGGCGGTGAGCGAGTCGGGGTCGCACAGCTGCTGCAGGCGCAGGTCGGCGGGGTTCTTGCCCAGGGCCACCGCGATCTTGTCGAGCTGCACCTCCTGGCCGAAGCGGGGCTGCACCGTGCCGTGGCCGCGCTTGGGCCCGCAGGCGGGCTTGTTGGTGAAGGTGCGGCAGCCGCGGAACCGGTAGCGCGGCACCTTGTAGGTCACCGTCTGCAGGGCGCCGGTGTAGAAGGTCGAGGCCACCCCGTAGCTGCCGTAGGCGCCCCCGTCGAGGATCGTCTCCAGGTCCATGCCCACCAGCGCGCCGTCCTCCTTGACCCCGGTGCGGAAGCGCATGAGCACCGGGTGGCGGCCGCGGTGGCTGTAGAAGACCTCCTCGCGGGTGAGGGCGATCTTGACCGGG
>JAWLGW010000069.1:0-12737 GCA_041690735.1 Planctomycetota bacterium | reverse complement strand
GGGTCCTCGCCGAGCGCTCGCACCAGCGCATCTGGGGCGGCGGCCGGGAGCGGTCGCGCTCGAGGCGCGCCGCGGCCTCGAGGTGCTCGGCCAGCGGCTCGCCCAGCCCGAGCTGCCGCTCGACGCGCACCAGCGCCTTGAGGGTCTGCCCGTCCTTGGAGCGGCGCTTGAGCGCCTCCAGCAGCAGGGCCCGCGCCTCCTCCGGCTGGCGGAGGGTGAAGGCGCGCACCTCCGCCTCCTCGCGGAGCAGGCGGATCAGCTGGGGCCCGTCCAGCTCGCTCGGCTCCGCCGCGCGCCGCGCCGCCAGCGCGTCGGCGAGCTGTTCGGGGCGGCGGGCCCGGCGCAGGACCCGCACCCGCGCCTCGCGGCAGGCGGCCTGCTTGGGGCGGGTGTGCTCCACGGCGTCGAAGGCGGCCAGGGCGTCGTCGACCCGGGCCAGGCGATTGGCGAGGACCTCGCCGCGCCGGATCAGCAGGGCGGCCCGCTCCTCGCCCTCCGCCGCCTCCGCGGCGGCCGCCAGCGCCTCCTGCAGGGGATCCCACCGCCCGCGCCGCTCGAGGACCGCGACCAGCGCCTGGTGGGCGCCCCTGAGGCTGGCGTCGCGCCGCAGCGCCTCCCGATAGGCGGACTCTGCCCCCTCGGGGTCGGCGAGGCGCTCCTCCAGCAGGCGGCCGCGCTGCAGCAGCACCTGCGCCGCGGCCCCAGCGTCGCCCGTCTCCTCGGCGACCTCGGCGGCGGTGGCCAGGGTGGCGCTCGCCTCGTCGGCGCGCCCGGCCGAGACCTGCACCCGCGCCAGGGCGCTCAGCACGCGCGCGTCCCGCGGCCGCGCCCCCAGCGCCTGTTGCAGGGCGGCGGTCGCCCGTTCGTAGGCGCCGAGCCGCTCCTCGAGCACCTCCGCGGCGCCCAGCAGGCGCAGGACGCGCCGCTCGGCGTCGGCCTCGCGCTCGGCCGCTCGCTCCAGGACGGCGACCCGCTCCTCGTGGCGCTCCAGGCGGGCGTACAGGTCCGCCAGCGCGTCCCAGGCGGGGTCGTCACCGACGGGGCTCGCCCCATCCAGCGTCAGGAGCGCCTCGAGCGCCGTCGCCGCCCGGGGGAGGTCGCGCAGCCGCTGCTCGCAAACCTCCGCCAGCTCCCGCAGCCGCGCCGCCTGCTCGCTCGGGTCGAGGCCCTCGCCGCGAGCTGCCCCCTCCAGCAGCCGGGCCAGCTCGCCCCACCGCTCGAGCTCCCGGTACAGGCGGCGCAGGGCGGCGAAGGCGTCGGCGTCGTCCGGCAGCTCGTCCGCCAGGCGCTCGTACACCGCGGCCGCCTCGGCCGGCTGCGACAGCTCTCGCTCGCTCAGCACCGCCTGCTCGCGCAGCATGCGCTGGCGCAGGTCGTCGGCGTCGACCGAGGGGGCCACCTCGGCCAGGAGGTCGCGCACGTCCGCGAACTCCTTGGCCGCGCGCCCCAGGGCGACGAACCGGGCGAAGGCCTGGGCGTCGCCGGGCGCGCAGCGGAGGGTCCGCTCCCAGGCGCCGAGGGCGCGCTCGGGCGCGTCGAGGCGCTCCTCGCACAGCCCCGCCAGCTCGCGCCACACCCCGGCGGCCCGCTCGGGGTCGTGCTCCAGCGCCTGCCCGGCGGCCTCCAGCCGCAGGGCGGCGTCGTCGTGCCGGCTGTGCTCGGACAACAAGCGCACGGTGAGCGGCAACGCGTCGGGGTCGGCGGGCGCCTCGGCCAGGGCCTCCTCGAGCACGAGCAGCGCCTGATCGGCCTTGCCCGCCTTCTCGTCCAGCTTGGCCAGCTGGATCCGCACCCAGCGCAGCTCGGTCGGGTCCTGCTCGAACCGCTTGGCGCCGCCCAGGGCCTCGCGCATGAGCTCGTCGTCGGCCAGGGCGTCGGCGGCCCGGGCCAGCAGCTTCCAGGCCTCGAGCGCGCCCCCGCCCTCACCCTCGAGGTCGAGGGCGTCGCGGCAGGCCTGCTTGGCCTCCTCGGGTCGCTTCAGCGCCTCGAGCTCGACGCGCGCCAGCTCGCGCAGGGCGGCCGCCCGGGCCGGGCCCTGCGCCTGCGCTCCTTGGCGCCGCAGCGCTTCGGCCAGGCCGGCGGGATCGCCCGCCGCCCGGTGCAGCGCGACGAGCGCCTCGAGCGCCGCCCCGTCGCCCGGCGCCTCCTCCAGCAAAGCCTCGAAGGCGGCGACCGCGCCGGCGGCGTCCTGGAGCGGGTCGCGGCGCACCTCGGCCAGCTCGCGCCACAAGGCGACCCGCTGCGCGCTCTGCTCCTCCTCGCCGCCCAGGGCGGCGAGCCGCTCCTCGAGCACCTGGGCCACCTCGGTCCACTCGCCGCGCTGCCGCGCCGCTTGCGTCAGTCGGTCCCAGGCCGCGGCGTCGGTCGGCTCGAGCGCCACGATCTGCCGCAGGGCGGCCGCCGCGCGGGCCGGGTCGCTCAGGCGCTGCTCGCACACGTCCGCCAGGCGGGAGAGGATCGTGAGCGTCGCCTTCTTCTCTTGCGGCGAACGGCTGGGATCGAGCAGCTCGCGCTGCCGCTCGAGGGTCGTCGCGTGGTCGGGCCACTCCTTGAGGCGGTGGGTGACCCGCTCCATGATCTTGAGGCCGCGCGGAGAGCGCGGCCGCAGCTCGAGCGCCTTGCGGATCGACGAGAACGCCTTGCGCCCGTCGCCGGACCGGTCGCGCTGCTCGGCCGCCTTCTCCAGGCGGTCCGCCCGCTCGGCCTTCTTGAGCCCGGGCAGCTCGGCCTCCAGCTCGTAGCCGCGGGCGAGGCCCTTGGGGTCCTCGAGCTCCTGGCTCACGGCCTGCAGGGCCTTGATCGCGGCGGCGTCCTGCGGCGCCTCCTCGAGCGCCTTGAGCAGCAGCCGCTGGGCCCGGCTCGGCTCGCCCAGGCGGGTCTCCTGGATCATGGCCTGCTTCTTGAGCAGCTTGACCCGCTCGGCGGCGTCCTTGGCCACGTCGATGTGCTGGTAGATCGTCTTGGCGAGCCCCTGCCAGTCCTCGCCCTTCTCGAAGAAGCGGGCGATGGCGGTGAGGATCCGCGGGTCGCGCGGCCCGGCGTCGAGGGCCGCGTTGAAGGCGGCGGTGGCGCCGGGCCGGTCGGCGAGCTGTTCGTCGAGGACGGTCCCCGCCAGGAACTGGTAGACCGCGGCCTGCTTCTCCTTGGCCGCTCCGGCCAGGCTCTGATAGGCGCTGACCAGCTCTCGCCACCGCTCGAGCTCGCGCGCCAGCCGCTCCAGCGCCTCGAGGGGGAGCCGGCTCTTGGGGTAGGCCTCGATCGCCTTGCCGTAGGCCTCCAGGGCGCGCCCCTTGTCGACCTGCAGCAGGAGCTCGGCGATCTCGGTGTGGAGCTGCGCCTGACGGCGGGGGTCCTTGGTGACCTCGAGCTCGAAGCCGAGGACCTGCTCGAGCCCGGCCCGGTTCTTGCCGTTCTGGTGCAGGACCTTGAGGGCGCCGATCGCCGGCAGGTAGCTGTGGCGGACCTGGAAGGAGCGCAGGAAGAACTTCTCGGCCGCGGCGGCATCCCCGAGCTCGTCGGTCGCCACCTCGCCGGCCTTGTAGTAGACGCGTTCGCGGCCAGCCTCGTCGAGGACCTGCGCCCGGGCCTCGTACAGGTCGAGGAGCTCGCGCCAGCGCTTCTCCTCGCGCAGCCGCCGATCCTCTTGCTGGAACAGGCGGGCGTCCCTGACCGTCGCGTCCCCTGCCATTGCCCCCCGCCAGCGGCGTCCACCGAGCCGCACAAGAAACGACGGCTCATGGAGTTACTCGCGCCGGGGGCATCTAAGCACCTGCCCGGAACGGGAGCAACAGCAGGAGCGCCCTGGCGCGGCGGCGCTGGGGACAGGGGGAGTTACGCCCGGATTCGGGTCACGGGCGCTCGGGCGCCGCCGAGTCGAGGGGGATCCGGTCGAGGCGGCGCAGGTTGAGCCAGTTGATGAGGAGGTGGGCCAGCACCGGGGCCGCGATGGAGCCCGACCAGGCGGCGAGCGCCCCGAAGGCGGCGCCGATCAGCACCGCGAACCCCGTCCAGGGCCGCAGCTCGACCTGCGTGGGGAAGTGGACCAGGCCGAAGATCAGGCTGGCGGCGATCACGCCCGCCACGGTCGCGACGAGGCCGCCGGGGTCGCCCAGCCAGCCGCCCAGCTTGACGATGATCCAGGGCTGCAGGAAGCCGCGGAAGAAGGCCTCCTCCCCCACGCTGCTGTAGACCGCGATCACGAAGGCCCGCTGCCCGTCGATCCGCGGCCCGAGCACCTCCATCAGGATGCGCTTGAGCGTGACCGCCATGCGGCGGTACCAGGGCACCTCTTCGAACAGCTTGCCGCCCTGGACCACCGCCAGGGCGAACACGGCCGCCACGACCAGCGAGGCCACCAGCCGCTCGACCTCGGGGACCGCGAACAGGGACGGCAGGCCGGTCACCGCGGCCAGCGCGGCCGCGATCACCGTCATGACCGCGTAGATGACGAGCATGGGGAGCACGGCGAGAGTCTAGCGGCTGAGGTCGGGGAGGGGAGGGGCGGGTATGCCGAAACGTGTGCCTGCCCGTGTGAAGGGCGTCGCCGGGCGTATCGGAGCACCTCGCGCGGGTGCGGGTCCTGTCGAGGCGGGGCGGGCACGTCTGCCGCCGTCACCCCGCCAGGAAGAAGTCCTCGCCCTCCCGCAGCCCGGCCTCGGTGAGGAAGCCGCGCACCCGGGCCCGGCCGCCCCAGGCGTTGACGCACGACAGGAGCACCTCGTCGGTCCGGCGCCGCATGCCGTCGGCGTGGGGGAGCACCGGCACGCCGTGGGGGGCCCGGCCGGCCTTGCGCGGGTCGAGGTCGAGGAAGAAGCGCACCTCCACCCCGTGTCCCTTGAGCAGCCGGGCCAGGCGCCGACCGGCGGTGCCCGCCCCCACGATCGCGGTCGGCCGGCCGGCGAGGGCCTCCGCCAGCGCCGCCGCCCGCGCGCGCGCCATACCGGCGGGCCCATAGCGAGGGCTGCGGCGGGAGAGGCGCCCCGGCGCCTCCCGCCAGAACAGGCGGACGCGGGGGACCTTGGCGAACCGGTGGCCGGCGGCGAACAGCCGCAGCCACAGGTCGTAGTCCTCGGGGCCGTCGAAGGCCCGGTAGCCGCCGACCGCCGCCAGGGCGTCGGCGCGGATCAGGGCGGAGGGGTGGGCGATCGGGCTCTCGACGAAGCGCTGGCGGGCCATGGCCTCGTGGGTCCGCAGGCCGTTGAGCCAGGCGTCGTAGCGGGCGCGGCCGGCGCCGACCGCCGCCTCGGGGAAGGAGCGGACCAGGCAGCCCACCACCGCCAGGCGTGGGTCGCCGCGCGCCACGGCCAGGCACTCCTGCAGGCGGCGCGGGTGGGACAGGTCGTCGGCGTCCATGCGCAGCAGCCAGGAGCCGCGGCAAGCGCGCCGGCCCCGCTCCAGAGCGGCCACCAGGTCGCCGCCCGCCTGGGCGGGGATGCGCAGCAGGCGCACCCGCGGGTCGCCCGCCGAGATCGCGGCCACGCGCTCGGCGGTCCCGTCCCGCGAGCCGTCGTCCACCACCACCGCCTCGAGGTCGCCGCAGGTCTGGGCGAGCACGCTGGCGAGGGCGCCCTCGACCGTGGCCTCGGCGTCGCGGACGGGGAGGAGGACCGAGACGGGCGGCGCGGCGCTCACGCGGCGCGCTGGCGTGCCGCCTCGTCCAGCACGGCGTCGAGGGCCGCGCGGTCGCGGGTGGCGGCGATCCGCCGCCGCCACTCGCCGTCGAGGCCGAAGCGGCCGAAGTAGTAGTAGGCGTAGCGCTTCACCTGCGAGAAGCCCTTGCGCTCGCCGAAGATCGCCTGCACCGCGTCCATGTGCTCGGCGTACAGGGCCCGCACCTCGGCCCACTCGGGGTCGGGGAGGACTTCCCCGGCGCGGAGGTAGCGGTCCACCTGCCGGAACAGCCACGGATTGCCGACGGCGCCCCGCCCGATCATGACTGCGTCACAGCCGGTGTCGCGGAACATGGCGATCGCCCGCTCCAGGGAGGTCACGTCCCCGTTGCCGATCACCGGCACCGCCCCGTCCACCGCCTCGACCACGGCGCGGATCGCCTCCAGGCTGTTCTCCTCCTTGTACCAGCCCATCTTGGTGCGGCCGTGGACGCACACCGCCGCGGCGCCGGCCTCCACCAGACCCTTCACGACCGCGGGCGCCAGCAGCTCGCCCAGCTCGTAGCCGGCGCGCACCTTCACGGTCACCGGCACCTCGACGGCCCGGACCACCGCCGCCACCAGCGCGGCCGCCTCGTCCGGGCGCTGGAGCACGGCGGCGCCCCAGCCCTTGCCGCACTCCTTCTTGAGGGGACAGCCCATGTTGAGGTCGACGAAGTCGTAGCCGCGCCCCGCCAGCTCTCGGACCGCGGGCAGCAGCAGCTCGGGCTCCCGCATGGCGACCTGCACCCCCAGGGGCCGCTCGTCGTCGCCAAAGCCCAGGTCGCGCAGCACGCTGGGATCGCGCCGCAGCAGCTTCTCGGGCTTGATCATCTCGGTGACGGCGAGCCCTGAGCCGAACCGCCGGCAGAGCCGCCGCAGCGGCGCCTCGTTGTAGCCCATCATGGGCGCCATGAGCGCTCGCCCCTCCACCGGGACGGAGCCGATCGAGAAGCCGGGAGCCGTGAACCGAGGGGGGCCGAGAGGGGTCGCGATCACTGGTTCTTGCCGGTGAACTGCTCCAGGCGCTCACGCAGACGGTCCGCCCGCTCGCGCTCCGCCTGCAGCCGCTCGCGGCGGGTCTCGAAGTCGAGGGGCCGGTTGGGGGAGCCCTCCAGGCGGTCGAGCTCGGCCAGCTCCCGGGCCGCGTTGCGCACCTGCTGCGCCACGTGCCGCTGGTAGCGCCCCAGGAGCACCTCGGCGCTGGCGCGGCGATAGCCGCTCTGCAGCAGGCCGAAGGGCTGCGACTTCTCCGCGGTGACCGTGTCCTCCACCGCCTCGAAGAACTTGGCGTCCGCCCGGCCACCGCTCCCGCTGGACGAGGCGGCCAGCAGCTCGTCGATCCGCCGCAACACCATGGCGGACACCGCGCGCTCGGACTCGGTGGGGGCGCGTCCGGGGACGCCCAGCTCGGCGAGGTAAGCCAGCACCGACACCGCCTCCAGCCGCTGGTCGGCCGCCTGCCGCGCCACCAGCTGCTCCGCCATCTGGAGGCTGGCGCGATAGCTGGCAGGCACCACGGTCTCGGGCACCGTCTGCGGGTCCTCCAGGGTCAGCGCCTGGTCGAACAGCCGGTCCACCGCCCGCTCCAGGTCCGCCAGGTCGCCGAAGCCGACCCGGGCCAGCGCGTCGCGCGCGAACAGCCGCTCGTCACCGCTCAGCTCGGCCATGAGCTGTGCGGTGTGGCGGCGATAGGCCCGCGCCGAGGCTGCCCCGGAGGCGGTCCCCGCCGCGTCCTGCAGCAGCCAGGCCAGGGCGTCGACGGCCGCCTCCCCCAGCAGGTCGCGCGGCGCGCCGCGCAGGCTGGCCCGGAACACGTCGCGGGCGCGAGGTCCGCCGCGCTGGGGTCGCTTCCCCAGGGCCACCAGCGCGCGCACCAGCCGGCCCGAGCTCCCGGGGACCACCTCGACCACCGAGGGGGGGTCGGCGGGGGGCGGGCTGTTGCGGAAGTCGACGCTGCGCGCCCAGGGCAGCTCCACCCGGACGAACCGCTCGTCGCCGTTGCGGGGGTCCAGCTCGCGGCTGTGGAACACCAGGGCGTGGGGCACCTCCACACCCGCGTCGCGGGCGCGCTGCCGCTCCTCGTCCCGGGTGGCGCCGATCAGGTAGCCCACCAGGGTGGCGCCGTTGCTGAGGCGTACGCGGTCCCACTCGGCCCACCGCCAGGAGCGGCTGCCCTTGATCGCCTGCACGGCGGCGTACGCCACCACCGAGGGGTCGACCTCCAGGGCTCGGAGCTCGCGCAGGCCCTGGGGGCGCTGGGGCCGAGCGGAGCGGCGGGGCGGGGGGCCGCTCCGCAGCTTGCGCACCATGGCCGCCTTGGCCTCCCGGCTCAGGGTGGGGTCGCTCATGATCTCGGCGATGATCGCGGCCTTGTCGCTGGGCCCGCTGGCGCGGTCGGGGTCCTCTCGCCCGGCGACGGCGGCCTCGAGGGCGCCGATCACCGCCTCGCGCGCCCGCAGGCTCAGCGCCCGGCCCCGCGCGCCGCGGGCGTTGCCGGCGGTGGTGTAGGGGTCGAGGTCGGCGAAGCCGCACAGCAGCTCCAGGACGTTCTGGCAGATCAAGTAGAAGGTGCCGCTGCTGCCCGTCCGGTGCCCGAGGACCGCGCCTCCGTGCACGTCGTCGGCCGCCGCGATCCGCAGCAGGTCGCGCGCGAGGGTCTCGACGTCACACCCCAGCGCGTCCCGGGCCGCGGTGAACCCGCGCCACGGGACCCGCCCTTCGACCGGGTAGGGGTCGCCCGCCGCGGCCGCCGCCTCCAGCCGCCGCCTCAGCTCGAGCTGCATGGCCTGCCCGGTGGCCCCCGGCAGCGGGCCGTCGCGGAGCACGTGGACCAGCCACCCCTCTTGGAGGGTGGGCAGGCGGGGGTCGTCCAGCTCGGGCAGCGTGCACAGGTCGGCGTACAGGGCGTATTCGGCCCGGTCGGCCGGGTGGAGCGAGGCGTCCCGGGACAGGGCGGCGTAGGCGGCGCGGGCGTCGGTCCACCGCCCCAGGGTGGACGCGAGGCGCGCCCGCTGCTCCCCCGGGCCGCCGGCCACTCGCGGGAAGGGGAGGTTGCAGGCCCGCAAGAAGTAGCCGAGCCAGGCGGACCGGTTTCGGGTGCCCGAGGCGCCGATCGCCAACCCAGCGGGGGATGTCCCCGCTCCGGCGGCAAACTGGACGTGCCGGTTGCCCAGCACCCAGCGCAGGTCCTGCGGCGAGTCGACCTCGTGGTCGATCGAGTCGACCTCGCTGCCGAGCTCCAGCCACACGGTGACGCCGCGATCCCAGTCGAGGCGGTCGCCTTGGACCCGCGGCACCACCAGGCGCACGCGCGGGCGAGCCTTGGGCGTGATCTGCCGCGCGTGCCAGCCGACCTCGCCGGTCTCCTCGTGGCGCCCGTAGGCGACCCACAGGCCAGGGTTCGGGTTGGGGTTGCCGTACTGGACCTCGCTGACCTGCCCTCGCAAGGCGTACTGCGGGCGCCCCTTCCGCTCGGGGTCGGCCGCCTCGCTGCCCTGGACCTTCTCCAGGAAGGGACGGACCGCCGGGTCCCGCTCCACGAGGGCCTGCTCGGCCTCGCGCTTCAACACGACCACGTCCGCCCGGGCGGTCGCCCCGGCGGCGAGGATCAGCGAAAGGATGAGGGCCCTTCGCGCCATGGCGCCCACTCCGCTTGCGGCAAACTGCCGCGCCAGTATCGCACCGTGAACGTTTTTGGACGCACCGGTGCCGCTCCTCGGCAGGGGTAGCATCCCCCGAACCGGCTGTAAAGCCTTGCTGGATCGCTTCGCTCGTCCCTGGCCCTCCTCTTGCTGAACCTGACCTGGAACGGAATGGCGCCGCTGGCGTTCAGAGGAAGAGAAGTCGAGCGGACATTTGGCGGGGGTGGCGCAGATTTTTTTCTGTGTCCTTTGACGGGGTAGCCCGTCCAACCGGTGAGGCGAGTCGAGCCGCGGCGGGCACCGGGCGCCGCGAGCAGGGGAGGGAGCCATGGCAGGGAGCGCGCAGTTCGAGATCGGGGTCGTGTACCGCAAGGGAAGCCGTCACTTCCTCGCGGTGCGGACCGACACGTTGATCACCTTCAAGGATGGCGAGGTCGTGGAGGTTCGCCCTCACGCCAAGTACGAGGTCGTCCGCTCCATCTCGGTCGAGGAGATGTGCGGTCAGTGGGGGATCACCCTCGACCGCCTCGACGGGGCGACGGCCTCCTACCTGGCGCCCGCGGCGGACACGCTCAAGACGCGCCCCCGCGGGTCGCGCCGCAGCCGGGTGGCGGACGAGTTCGCCTGGAGGCACCTGCGGACGATCCGGCTGGCGGCCAGCTAGCCGACGCGGGGCCTGCTGTCGCACGCGTGTGACGGCAGGCCCCCGATTCACCTCGGTGGGCCCGGTTCGCGCTCCGCCAACTCAATAGACCTCCTTGTCGCCAATCGGGTTACGGTGGTGGCCGCGCGCGGCCACCGGGTTGCTCCCGGCGGGCGCGAGGAGGTCTCGGCATGAAGCGATCCTTGCCGCTCGTGTATTCCTGCTCGGGTTGCTCGAGCGCGGCCCAGATGGCGAACTGGCTGGCGCTGAGCCTCGACCGCCGCCGACAGGCCGAGATGTCCTGCATCGCCGGCGTCGGCGGCGACGTCCCGGGGCTGGTCCGGATCGCCCTCTCGGGGCGGCCGATCGTGGTGCTCGACGGGTGCCCGCTCCACTGCGCCAAGAGCTGCCTCGCCCGCCACGGCGTCGAGCCGACCGTCCACGTCGACCTCGCCCAGGAAGGTGTGCGCAAGCGGCGGCACACCGACTTCGATCCCGACGAGGCGGCCGAGCTGCTGGAGCGGATCGCGCCCCGACTGCCTCGGGTCGAGGAGGGCGCTCGCCTCCCTTGAGCCGGCGTTCGATCCTGGTCATCGCTGACGAAGCGCGCCCGCCGGACACCCTCCAGATTCTTGTGCTGCTTTCGATAGACCTGGCCGCAGCGTCTGCGGTGGCTCGGCGACAGCGAGGGAGTTAGTGCCGGCCCGCTTGTTGCGCATTGCGTAGGGAACAGGAAGCGAAGGAGCTCCCCATGACCCTACGCGACCGCCGCGAGCGCTCGTTCCGTCAGTACTTCACCGCCCTCATTCGACTGCTGGGCAGCGACTACTACCGCTCCCACGGCCAGGGCGACTGATCGCGGCGACCCCCCCGCCCGCGCCGCTGGGCGGGACGTGCCGGCGCCGCACCCATCGTCCGCCGCCCCACCCGTGGGGGGAGGGCACCCGACGCTCGAGCCCGTGACGTTCGCTTCTCGCTCCCGGGGCGGGTGAGCCCCCGGTCAGTCGTCGCGGTCCGGATGCTCCGGCTCGGGGCCCGGCTCGCGCGGCCACAGCTGCGGGACCTCGAGGTTCTTGCCCTCGTGGTCGCGGGGACGGATGTGGCCCAGCAGGCTGTCCTTGTCCTTGTCGTAGGCGATCCGCCCGTTGACGATGGTCCACTCGGGCAGGACCCGGTAGTGCAGCAGGTCGCCCGGCGCGATCACCAGGTCGCAGTCCTTGCCCACCTCGATCGACCCCACCCGGTGGTCGACGCCCAGCAGGCGCGCCGGCGCCAGGGTGAGCGCGGCCAGGGCGGCGCGCTCGGGGAGCCCGCCGCGCACCGCGAAGGCGGCCTCGAGGGGGAGCGTGAACAGGTCCCGCCCCGCCAGGCCCCAGGTGCCGATCCCGGTGTCGGCGCTCATGATCGCCACGGGCACCCCCGCCTGGTGCAGGCGCGCCGCGTTCTCGATCGTCCAGCCGTTGGGGCGCAGCAGGCGGTCGTTGGAGGCCGGACCGGCGGGCTCGCTGCCGTGGGGGCCCTCGTGCAGAGGGACCGGGGCCTCGGGCGCGTTGCCCGAAGGCGCGACGCGCGAGCGCGGCACCACCACGGCCGAGAAGCCGGCCCGGCCGAGCAGGGGAGCGACCGTCCAGCCCTCGGCGGCCCCGTGCACCTCCACCCGGAAGCCGTACTGCAGGGCCAGCTCCGCCAGCTCGGTCAGCCCCCGGGCGTCGTCGCAGCGGACCTGCGCCACCAGCTCGCCCGACAGCAGCTTCTCGTACTGCGCCAGTCGACCGCGGAGGGGCTTGACCTCCTTGGCTTCGTCGCCGCGCGCCTTGGCCGCGGCGGCGGCCTCGCGGGCCCGCCGGTGGCGGCGGACCTGCTCGAGCTCCGCGCGCAGCTTGCGCCGCGCCTCGCGCGATCCCCAGTTGACCGCGACCACCCCCCGCGTGCCCAGGATGTGCCCCTCGAGGGTGCCGTAGGTGAGCTTGACCACCTGGTTGCCCGAGCCGACCGTGGTGATCCCGGCCGACAGGCCCAGGACCAGCTCGAGGCCGTACACGTCGGTCCCGTCCTCGGCGGGGGAGCCGACCAGCCCGCGCGAGTCGTGGGCCACCAGGCCCGGGTACACGTGGAACCGACGGGCGTCGAGGACCTCCGCCCCCTCGGGGAGGGCGAGATCGGCGCCGATCGCCTGGATCTTGCCGTCCTTGGCCAGGATCGTGACGTCGCGCAGCAGGGGGCCGGTGACCGTGTGCACCCACCCCGCGTGCACGGCCAACCACCGCGGGCCGTCGTCCTCGTCCTCCGCCTCGCTCGACTCGGCGGACTCCTCCTGGGCCGGCGCCTCCCCGCCCTCCTCGTCCGCCCAGGCCGGCGGCGCCACCGGCGACGCGGCCAGCAGCAGCAGGGACAGGAGCGACAGGGCCGGCGCCGCGCCGGTTCGTGCGCGCGTCACTTGGTGCCTCCAGCCGGGTGGCGCAGCTCGCCGTCGATCATGACCCGGGTCACCCGCGGGGCCGCACCGAGGGGGTCGCCGTCGAGGAAGATCAGGTCCGCCGGGCGGCCTGCCTCGATCGCGCCCAGCTCCGCGCCGAGGCCGAGGGCCTCGGCGGCGTGCAGGGTCACCGCCCGCAGGGCGGCGTCGCGGGGCAGCCCGTCCCGGACCAGGAAGGCCACCGCCTCCAGCAGGCCGCGGTGGCCCTCGGCGTCGTCCGAGAGGGGGACCAGCGCGATCCGCGCCCCCGCGGCGACCAGCTCGGCGGGGAGGTTGCGCTGGGTGCGGGTGTAGGGCTCGCGGGTCAGCTCGGGGCGCAGCACAAC
>JAWLGW010000068.1:0-12814 GCA_041690735.1 Planctomycetota bacterium | reverse complement strand
GTCGCGCGCGACCGGCCGGAGGGGGAGCGGCGCGACGGGGAGCGGAGCCTTCCCGACTCGTCCTCCGCGCAGGAGGATTGACACCGTGCCCCACTCGCGCGATCGCAGCTACGCCCTGGATCCGCAGGAGGCCCAGCGGGTCGAGCAGGTCGATCGGCTCGCCGCCTCCGGAGACGTCGAGGCCCTGGCCGCGGCGCTCGACGACGCCAGCTGGAAGGTGCGCCGCAGCGTCGTCGCCGCCCTCGCCGCGCAGGGCGACGCCGCCGTGGGTCCCCTGTGCGAGGTGCTGCGGCAGCGACGCGACGACGAGGCCCGCCTGGCGGCGGCGGTGGACGCGCTGTCCCTCTCCACCGGCGACCCGTTCCAGGCCGTGGCGGGCCTCACGCGCGACCCCAACCCCGCCGTCGTCGCCGACGCCGCGCAGATCCTGGGGCGGCGCCGCGATCCGGTCGCCGTGCCGTCCCTCGTTCAGCTGGCGGGGCACGATGACGACAACGTCGCCCTGGCGGCGCTGGAGGGGCTCAGCCGCATCGGCGGCCGCGCCGCCGTCGACCTGCTGGTGGCGACGATCCGCAGCGGGAACTTCTTCCGCGCCTTCCCGGCCATCGACATCCTGGGGCGCAGCGGGGACCCGCGCGCGATCGAGCCCCTGGCCGAGCTCCTCGACGACCCCACCTACGCGGTGGAGGCCACCCGCGCGCTCGGCCGGACCGGCGACCGGGCGGCCGTGGGCCCGCTGGCGAGCCTGCTGCTGCAGGCGGGCACCGAGGCGGCTGCCCGGCTGGCGGCCGCCGCCCTGACCGACCTGCACCGCGCCTACGAGCGCCGCTACGGCGACCCCATTCCGGTGGAGGAGGCCCTGCGCAAGGCCGCCCAGCCGCGGGACCTCGCGGTCCGCAGCCTGAGCCGGGCGGCGACGGCCGACGACCCGCTCGAGCTGGAGGGGGTCGCCTTGCTGCTGTCGATCCTGGGGGGCGAGGAGGCGGCCGCCCTGCTGGCGACCCTGCTGGAGGAGGAGCCGACGGTGGCCGCGGCCGCCGCTCAGGCGCTCGAGCGCCTGGAGTCGGAGGCGACCCTGGTGCGGACGCTGCGCGAGGGCGACTCGGCGCACCGCCTGGCGGTCCTCCCGGTGGTGCGCCGCACGAGCTCCGCCCCGGCGATCGTCGCCTGCCTGCAGGACGCCAACCCGGCGGTGCGCGCCGCCGCCTGCGCGGCCCTGGCGCGGATCGGCCACATGGAGGCCGTGCCGGCCGTGTTCCGGCTGCTCAGCGACGAGAACCTGGGCGTGGTCAAGGCGGCCGAGGCCGCGGTCCAGGCCCTCGACGGCCCCGACGCCGAGCGGCTGGCCCTGGCGGCCGCCCGCGGGGCGCAGGCGCGCCAGCGGTGCGCCGGCCTGCGGATCTTGTCCTACTTCGGCTACGACTCGGCCCTCGAGGCGCTGGTCCAGGCCACCGCAGACCCCGACCCGCGGGTGCGCGAGGCGGCGATCGAGGGGCTGCCCGGGCTCCAGGACCGGCACGCGTTCGACACGCTGCTCGAGGCGAGCCGCCACACCGAGGAGCGCACCCGCGCCGCCGCCATGCGCGCCCTGGGGAGGGCGGGGCGCCGCGACATGCGCGTGGTGTCGTACCTCCTGGGCGCCCTCGACGACCCGGGCGCCTGGGTCCGGTACTACGCCTGTCAGTCCCTGGGCCGGATCGGCGTGGAGGACGCGGGGGAGCGGATCGCCAGGCTGCTGCGCGATCCGGCGGGGCAGGTGCGGATCGCCGCGATCGAGGCCCTGTCGCACCTCCGCAGCCAGACGGCCTTCGAGGCGCTGCGGCGGGCGGCCGCCTCCGAGGACCCCGACGTGCAGCGGGCGGCGCTGATCGGCCTCGGCCTCTCCGAACGCGAGGAGGCGCTGCCGTTCCTGCTGGCGGGCATCCGCGCCTCGGACGCGGCCACCCGTCTGGTCGCGACCTCCACGATCGCCCACGTGCGGGGCGAGAAGGCGCTGGCGGCCCTGCGCGAGGCCGCCTCCGACCCCGACCCGGAGGTGTGGACCGCGGCCGTCAACCTCCTCGCCGTGCGACCCGGGTCGGCGGCGACCGGGCACCTGGTGGCGCTCCTGCAGGAGGCGCTGCAGGACCGGCCCGAGCGGCGCGAGCGGGTCCTGGCCGCCCTCGACGTCCAGATGCCCGGGCGGCTGGAGGGGGTGCTGGCCGCGCTGGAGACGGCGGACGACGAGCTGGCCCCCGAGCTGGCGTCCCTCCTGGTGCGGCTGGGGCAGGAGGGGCACGAGGCGCTGCTGCGCGCCCTCAACCTCGACTCCCCCGCCGCCCGTCGCGCCGCGGTGACCGCCCTGGGCGCGACGGACGCCGTGGACGCCCGCGCGGCGCTGGGGCGGCTGGCGAAGGACGACCCCGACCCCGAGGTGCGTCGGGTGGCGGCCCTGGTGCTCGAGCGTTGACCCTCCTCCCCCTCTCGCCGCAGGTCTTCGCCGTCCTCAGCGGCTTCATCGAGGAGCGGCTGGGGCTGCACCACCGTCCGGAGGACCGCGAGCTGCTCGCGCACAAGGTGTCCGAGCGAGCGGCCGAGGCGGGGTTCGACTCGCTGCTCGACTACTACTACTGCCTCCGCTACGACGACCCCGAGGGCGCCGAGCTGGACGCCTTGATCGACGCCCTGGTCGTCCCCGAGACCTACTTCTTCCGCGAGCTGCCCCAGCTGCAGGCGCTGGTCCAGCACGTCCTGGCGCCGCCCGCCGCCCGCGGCGAGCGCCCGCGGGTGTGGAGCGCGGCCTGCGCGTCGGGCGAGGAGCCCCTCAGCCTTGCCATGCTGCTGGCGCAGGCGGGGCTCCTGGAGCAGGTGGAGCTCGTCGCGAGCGACGTGAGCCGGCGCGCCCTGGCGCGCGCGCAGCGCGGCGAGTTCTCGCCGCGCTCCCTGCGCTCGCCCGAGGCGGAGGAGCTGGCGCGCGGCTGGCTGGAGCGGAAGGGCTCCCGGTGGGTGGTCGCCCCCCGCCTGCGCGACGCGATCCACTGGCAGCGGGTCAACCTGAACGTGACGGCCGAGGTCCGAGCCATGGGCGAGTTCGACGTCGTCTTGTGCCGCAACGTCCTCATTTACTTCGCCGACCCCGTCGCCGCACGGGTGGTGCAAGATCTCGCCGCCACCCTCCGCCCGGGAGGCGCGCTCATGGTCGGCGTATCGGAGTCGCTGCATCGCCTGGGGCCCCCGCTCGTGCTCGACGAGGCGGGCGAACTGTTCCTGTACCGCCGCCCCGATCCGGCGGCGCGCGAAGGCGGCGCGTGAGCCGCCCGGTCCGCGTGCTGGTCGTGGACGACTCGGCCTTCGTCCGCAAGGTCCTCCGCGAGGTGCTGACGCCGCGCCCCGAGCTGGAGGTGGTCGGCTTCGCCCGCGACGGGCTGGACGCCCTGGAGAAGATCGCCGAGCTGAAGCCGGACGTGGTGACGCTCGACCTGCTGATGCCCGAGGTGAACGGGCTCGAGGTGCTGCGGGCCCTGCCCGCCCAGGGCGGACCGCGGGTGGTCGTGGTCAGCTCGTCCGCCGCCGACAGCGACCTCGCCATCGAGGCCCTCCAGATCGGCGCCGTCGACATGGTGCACAAGCCCTCCGCCCTGGCGACCGAGCGCCTGTACGAGCTGTCGGAGGAGCTGGTGGCCAAGGTGCTGGCGGCCGCGCGCGCCCGCCCCCGACCGGCGCCGTCGCCAGGCGCCGCCCCCCGGCCCCGGCCGCGACCGCGCCCGCGCCCGCGCTCGAGCGAGGGAGCGCCCGAGCTGGCGGCGATCGGCGCCTCCACCGGAGGCCCTCAGGCCTTCTCCCGGCTGCTGGTCGGTCTCCCCGCGGACGTGCCGGTGCCGCTGGTGCTGGCGCTGCACATCCCGGCCGGCTACACGACCAGCCTCGCGCAGCGCCTGGACCGGCAGTCGCCGCTGGCCGTGGTGGAGGCCACCGAGCCCACGCTCCTGCTGCCGGGCCAGGCCGTGATCGCCCCCGGGGGCCGCCACCTGCGCGTGGAGCGGGACGCGGACGGCCTGTGGGCCCGCCCCAGCGACGAGCCGCGCGACGTGGTGTTCCGCCCCTCGATCGACCTCCTGTTCGAGTCGGCGGCCCGCGCGACCCGGGGCAGGCTGCTGGGGGTCGTGCTGACCGGCATGGGCCGCGACGGCGAGGTCGGCGCCCGAGCGATCACCGACGCCGGCGGCAGCGTGGTGACCGAGGCGGAGTCGAGCTGCATCGTGTACGGCATGCCGCGCGCCGTGCGCGAGGCCGGCCTGTCGGCGGAGGAGGCGCCCCTCGAAGAGATGGCCGACCTCCTGCTGAGCCGGGTCGGCTGGCCCTCGTCTTGAATGGGTGCAGATGAGCTGAATCCAGAGCTCCCGGACCTCAGGCAGCAGTTAGCGATTAGCAGTTAGCGGTTAGCCGCGCAGTCGCCACTTTGAAGCCGCCCTCCGCCCGCGATATCCGCCCTTTCGACTCCCCGGGCTAACTGCTAATCGCTAACTGCTAACCGCTGCCGCACACGAAACGGTAGATTCAGATCAGCTGCACCCGTCTGAAATCACGTCCCTCGCACAAGCCGGCGGACGGCGCTAACCTGTTTCCGGGCGAGGGGTTCGCCCGCGGGAGCGGCGCCGGCATGGCGAGCGCGATCTACTTCTTCTTCCTGTCGGGCTCGCGCAAGGGTCGCATCGACCGCGCCGCCTTCGAGGACGGCCGCGACGTGGTGCGGATCGGCCGCCAGCCCTACTGCGAGGTCCCGCTCGATCCCCACCAGGACCTGCCGGCCTCGGGCGAGCACGCCCACGTCGTGCTCGAGCCCGACGGCAGCTTCACCCTGCACGACAACGCCAGCTCCTGGGGCACCTACAAGAACGACGTGCGGATCCATGGGCCGGTGCCGCTCACGACCGGGGACGTGATCACCCTGGGGCACGACGAGGGCGGCCAGCAGGGGCCGCGGCTGAAGTTCTACCTCGAGAAGGACATCCTGCGCTGTCCGGGCTGCCACGGGCCGGTCTACAAGCGCCACTTCCGCTGCCCCGACTGCCGCCGCAAGCACTGCCTGCGGTGCATCGACTTCCGCACCAAGACCTGCAAGCCCTGCGGCGAGCGCAAGGTGACGGCGCCGGCCACCGGCGGCTACGAGGTGCTCGACGAGGACGACGACTCGTCCCCGGCCCGCGCGCCCGCGCGGGTGGTGATCTCGGGCAAGGACGCGGCGCGTGTGCGGCGGGCCCAGGCCCAGCAGCGGGCCGGCAACGGCGCCCGCGCTCACGACGCCGCGGCCGCAGGCTCGGGTTCGCGGAGCGGCGCCGGGGCGGCCCCGGCGGTCCCCGACAAGCGGACCAAGGTGCTGCCCGGCGCGCGCGGTCGGCGCGGGGCGCGAGACCCGGGCGTGGTGGCCGAGCCGGCCGCGGGGTCGGGCGGGCGCGACCCCGGGCTGGTCGCCGAGCGGGTCGATCCCCTGCGGGCGGTGCGCGAGCCGATCCGCTTCTCGCGCGAGCACTCCGAGTTCGGCAGCGAGCCCGAGCTCAAGGTGCCGAGCCTCGACGACCTCACCCTCCCCGACCTCGACGACATCCCCTCGGCAGGAGCGCCGCGCCGGCGCCCCCCCCAGGCGCGCAAGGTGCCACCCAAGCCGCAGACGTCGCCGCCGATCTCGCCGCCGATCTCGCCGCGGACCTCGCCGCGCCGACGGCAGGGGCCCGGCGAGACCGACGAGGTGGTGGTGGCGCGCCTCGACCCCGCCGGCCCCGACCTGGCGAGGCCGCGGGCGAAGCCGGTGGCGCCGCCGCGGGGGCACGTGCTCCCGCCCGCCAACAACATCGTCGCTCGCCGTCCGGTCGCGATCCCCTGCGAGCGGTGCCACCAGCCGCTGGCGTCGTCCAACTTCTTCATCTGCGAGCGGTGCCGCGCGCGGCTGTGCGAAGCGCATCGGGCGTCCGCCTCGCTGTGCGAGCGGTGCCAGCCCGCCCCGTCGGCGGCGCCGCACTCGCCGCCTCGTCCCACGCTCCCGCCGCCGCCGCCGCTGCCCAGGCTGCAGACGCCGCCCCCGCCGTCGCCGCTGCCCCCCTCGCCGCTCCCTCCGGGGCCCGTGCCGCCCACCCTGCGCTTCCCGGGGCCCAACCGACCACGCCCGCCCGAGCGGCTGGCGGACCCCTTCGCCAGCGCCGACAACCCGTTCGCCGGGCGCGGCGACGAGGATCCCTTCGCGCGCCCCGACGACGAGGACGACACGGCGCTGCACGAGACCCTGCACGACGGCGCCCCCCGCTGGGGGCAGCCCCGCCAGGATCTGCTCGAGACCGCCGCCGACACCGAGGATGACCTGGCCGTCCCGCGGGTGGGGTTCGAGGGGGACGACCTGCAGCGGGTGCGGTTCGAGTGCCCCTTCTGCGGGCGGCCGCTGGCGGCGCACGTCCGCCGCTGCACCCACTGCCACCGCGAGCTGTAGGAGCCTCTGGGCGGGCCCCTGTCACGCGGAC
The DNA here is from genome assembly GCA_041690735.1 of Planctomycetota bacterium. Lineage (GTDB taxonomy): Bacteria > Planctomycetota > J058 > J058 > J058 > JAWLGW01. The sequence goes on along the minus strand of JAWLGW010000068.1, from coordinate 6,326 downwards.
GTGAATCGAGCCGCGGCTCGGTCCCGCCCGCGAGGCGAACGGGCGTGCAGGAGCGCAGATAGGAGCGCCTGGGGGGACCGAGTGGCTGCTGAGCCGAGTGGCCTGAGGCTTGCGTTGCAAGGCGGCGTGAACGACCCCAGCCCCACCCCCCGCCCCGTGGCCAGCATCGACCTCTCGATCGCCCCCGAGCTGCTCGAGCGCCTCAGCCGCCCCGGGCCCCGCTACACCTCCTACCCCACCGCGGTGGTGTTCGAGGAGAGCTTCGGCCCCGCGCAGCACCGGGAGGCCCTGCAGCGCTTCGGGGCCAGCGGCCGGCCCCTCTCGCTGTACGTCCACCTGCCCTTCTGCCGCAGCCTGTGCCACTACTGCGCCTGCAACGTAGTGATCAGCCGCGACCCCACCATCGCTGGCCGCTACCTCGACGACGTGGAGCGCGAGGCCGACCTGGTGGCGAGCGCGGTGGACCGACCGGCGCGGGTGCTGCAGCTGCACCTCGGCGGCGGCACCCCCACCTTCCTCACCCCCGACGAGCTGCAGCGCCTTCACCGGCTGCTGGCCGAGCGGTTCGACCTGTCGGCGCCGCGCGAGCAGGCGGTGGAGGTCGACCCCCGCGCCACCAGCCGCGAGCAGCTCGAGGTGCTGGCCGAGCTGGGCTGGAACCGGGCCAGCTTCGGCGTGCAGGACTTCGACCCCCAGGTGCAGTGGGCGATCAACCGCGTGCAGTCCGTCGAGCAGACCGAGGCCCTGGTGGAGGCGGCGCGCGAGCTCGGCTACGGGGGGATCAACGTGGACCTGATCTACGGCCTCCCCTTCCAGCAGGCCGAGACCTTCGCCCGCACCCTGGACGAGGTGCTGCGGATCCGCCCCGACCGGATCGCGCTCTACTCCTACGCTCACCTGCCGCGGCTGCGGCCGGCGCAGGGCCGGTTCGAGCGCAAGAGCTACCCGCTCCCCGGCGCGGCCGAGAAGTACGCCCTGTTCCGCCAGGCGGTCCTGGCCTTCCTGGCCGCCGGCTACCAGCACATCGGCATGGACCACTTCGCCCTCCCCGAGGACGAGCTCGCGCAGGCGCAGGGGCGCGGAGAGCTGCACCGCAACTTCCAGGGCTACACCGTGCGGGCGGCCGACGACCTGATCGGCCTGGGCGTCTCGGCGATCAGCGACGTGGCCGGCGCTTACGCCCAGAGCGCCCGCGAGCTGCCCGAATACCGCGCCGCCCTCGCGCAGGGCGAGCTGCCCACCGTCCGCGGCTGGCGCCTGAGCGCAGACGACCTGGCCCGGCGCGAGGCGATCACCGCCCTCATGACCGGCAGCCCCCTCTCCGACGACTTCGCCGAGCGCTACGCCGAGGAGCTGGCCGGCATGGACGACCTCGTCCAGGACGGCCTGGTGGAGCAAACCGACACCGGCGTCGCGGTGACCCCCCTGGGGCGCTTCTTCATCCGCAACGTCGCCATGCGGTTCGACCGCTACCTGCCGCGCGGCGGGCGCCCGCTCCCGCAGTTCTCCCGGACGGTTTGAAAGCTCGGGAGCCCGGCCGCTTTCTCCAGCTCAGGTGGGGCGTTAGCATCCACGGAGCAGGAGGGAGCGGTGAGCGTATTCGACCCTGCGGCGCGTCGCGCCGACGGCCGCAGGACCGACCTGTACCAGCTCACCATGGCCGCGGCGATGCACCGCGCCCAGCTCGCTCACGAGGCGACCTTCGAGCTGTTCACCCGGCGCCTGCACCCCAACCGCGGCTACTGGGTGGCGGCGGGCCTCGAGCAGGCGCTGGAGTACATCGAAGGGCTGAGCTTCGGCGAGGAGCAGCTCGGCTACCTGGCGGAGCTCCCCGCCTTCGCGGGCGGTGACCACGCGGCCTTCTTCGACTACCTGCGTGGGTTCCGCTTCTCGGGCGAGGTGTGGGCGGTCCCCGAGGGGACGCCGGTCTTCCCCTGGGAGCCGCTGATCCGGGTGACCGCCCCCGCGATCGAGGCGCAGCTCCTCGAGACCTACCTGCTGTCGCTGGTCAACTTCCAGACCCTGATCGCCAGCAAGGCCGCCCGGGTGTGGTTCGCCTGCCGCGACCACGCCTTCGTCGACTTCGGCACCCGCCGGGCCCACGGCCCCGAGGCCGCCGAGCTGGCGGCCCGCGCCGCCTATCTGGCGGGGGCCTGGGGGACGTCCAACGTGGAGGCCGGGCACCGCCTGGGGCTGCCGGTGACCGGGACCTTCGCCCACGCCTGGGTGATGAGCTTCGCCGACGAGGACGAGGCCTTCCGCCGCTACGCGGCAGCCTTCCCGCAGAGCACCACCCTGTTGATCGACACCTACGACACGGTGGCCGCGGCGGAGCGGATCGTGGCGCAGGCGCTCCCCTGCAAGGCGGTCCGCCTCGACTCGGGCGACCTGCGGCAGCTCAGCCTGGACGTACGCGCCGTGTTCGACCGGGGCGGCCGTCCGGAGATCCAGGTCGCGGCCTCGGGCGACCTCAACGAGGAGAAGATCGACGCCATGGAGCGGGCCGGCTGCGCGATCGACCTGTACGGCGTGGGCACCGAGCTGGTCACCAGCAAGGACTGCCCTGCGCTGGGCGGCGTCTACAAGCTGGTCGGGGTGCGCGAGGCCGACGGCGCCGAGCGACACCCGATCAAGCTGTCCTCCTCCAAGAAGAGCTGGCCGGGCGCCAAGCAGGTCTACCGGCGCGAGGCGAGCGGCCGCTTCGCGGGCGACACCATCGCCCTCGCCAGCGAGGCCCCGGCGCCTGAGTGGGGGCGTCCCCTCCTGGAGAAGGTCATGGAGGGCGGCCGCCGGGTGGCGCCGCCGCCGCCGCTCCCCGAGCTGCGCGCGGCCTGCCTCGAGCAGCTGCGGCGGCTCCCCGAGGGCGTGGCGCAGCTGCACCACCCCGAGCCGTACCCGGTCGAGCGCAGCGAGGGGGTGCTGGCCCTGGCCGATCGAGCCCAGGAAGAGGTGCTGGCGCGCCTCGCCACGCAGGCGAGAGGAGACGAGCAATGAGCGTCGCGTTCTTCGACGTCGACACGCAGGTCGACTTCATCGAGCCCCACGGGAAGCTGTACGCCCAGGGCGCAGAGACGATCAAGGAGAACCTGGCGCGCCTGACCGAGCACGCGCGCAGGGCGGGGATCCCGCTGGTCTCTTCGGTCGACGCTCATCGCCCCCAGGACGGGGAGTTCGACCAGTACCCGCCCCACTGCCTCAAGGGGACGCCGGGGCAGGAGAAGCTGTCCGAGACCCGGAGCCCAGCGATGGCGGTGGTCCCCAGCTTCGGGGTCCGCACCCTGCCGGACCCCAAGCAGGAGCACGTGGTGCTCGAGAAGCAGGAGTTCGACGTGTTCACCAACCCCAACACCACGGCGGTGGTCAAGGCGACGGGCGCCGACACCTTCTACGTGTACGGTGTGGTGACCGAGGTGTGCGTACGTCACGCCGTGCTGGGTCTGTTGGGACAGGGGTACGAGGTGCGCCTGGTCGGCGACGCGATCTGGCCGATCGACTTCGCCGCCGGGCAGCACGCGATCGACGAGATGCGAACGCAGGGGGCGGTGGTGGTGACGACCGAGGACGCGTTGAAGGCGCGGGCATGAGCGAAGGTCCAGTCGTCCGTTCGGTCGAGGTGGTCGCCGATCGGACCGGTCAGTCGCGCTGCGACGAGGGCTTCCTGCGGGTCAAGCGCCTCACCCTGCGCAACACCTACACCGACGGCACCACCTCGCCGCCCTACCCCTGCGACATCGTGTCGCGCCGCTCCGTCGACGCGGTGGCGGTGGTCCTGTGGCACCGCGAGCCCGACGGGCGCGTCCTGGTCCACTACCGCGAGAGCACCCGCCCGCCCCTGTGGCTGCGTCGCGACAAGCAGGACGAGCTGCCCCACAAGGACTCTCGCCCCTACGACCGGATCGGCGAGATCGTGGCCGGCGTCCTCGAGCCGGGCGACGACGGCCTGGCCGGCGTCCTGCGCCGGGGCGCGATCGAGGCCAAGGAGGAGGCGGGCTACGACGTCGACACCGACCACGTGCACGACCTCGGCCTGCACGGGTTCTTCCCCAGCCCCGGCGTGACCGACGAGAAGGTGTACCTGGTCTCGGCCGAGGTCGACCCCGCCCGCCGCGGGACCGCCGAGGGCGACGGCTCGGTCATGGAGCAGGGCAGCCGCCTGGTCACCCGCGAGCTCAAGGACGCGATCCGGGCCTGCCGCGACGGCGAGGTCCCCGACGCCAAGACCGAGCTGGGCCTCCTCCGCCTGGCCGACCAGCTGGGCTACATCCCGCAGCTGGACTGCTTCGTCAGCGATCTGCCCCCCGACCTGCAGACCCGCTACGACAGCCTGGGGATCACCCGCGCCGACGGCGGCGCCCAGGCCCGGAGCTAGCGCACGAAGTCGCCGCGCTCGACCCCCAGCCGGCGCATCTTCGTCTGCAGCGTCGTCGGCTTGAGGCCCAGCAGCTCCGCCGCGCCGCCGTCGCCCGTAGATCCGCCCGCGCGAGGCGCGGAGCGCGGCGGCGATGCACCGCCGCCCGCCTCCTCCCAGGTGGCGACCTCGGCGACCGCCGTCGGCGGGGCGCGGCGCGGCTCCGACAGCTCGATCGCGTCCGCCGGGATCACCTCGCCCCGCGCCAGGGGCGCGGCCCGCTCCAGGACGTTGCCCAGCTCCCGCACGTTCCCCGGCCAATCGTGGCCCGAGGTCTGTGCCATGGACTGCATCGCCGGCCCGCTGCCCCTCGATGAGGTCCGTGCAGTGCCCCGAGAGGCGCGAGGGCTCCGCTTCGGGAGCATGCAGCTCTTCATCGACCCGGACGAGTGCATCGACTGCGGCGCCTGCCTGCCGGTGTGCCCGGTCCAGGCGATCTATCAGGAGGACGACCTCCCTCCTCAGTGGGCGCACTTCGCCCACCTCAACGAGCAGTTCTTCGCCGGCCGCTCCCGCTGACCGCCGTACACGTGTACGGCTGCACCGCGCGGTCGGCGAACGGTCTCCCCGTACACGTGTACGGCCGCACCGCGCGGTCGGCGAACGGTGCCCCCGTACTCGTGTACCCGCACAGGGGGGCGAGGGGGGGCGATCGGGGGAGCGAACCCCCGTTTACACCTCGACGAGCACCCGCTCGCCCGGGCAGGCGTGGACCTCGAGGGTCACGTGGTGCAGCCCGAGGTCGTGCGGGAGCCGCGCCTTGTAGTCCGCCGGCGAGCCGGGGTCGTGACCGACGACCGTGATGCAGGCCGCGCGGAGGCCGGGCCCGATCGACCACACGTGCAGGTCGACCACCCGCTCGTCGTCCTGCTCCAGCGCGGCGCGGATCCGCTCCCGAACGGGCCGCGGCTCCTGGTGGTCGAGGAGCACCCGGCTCGATTGACGGATCAGCCCCCACGACCAGCGAGCGACCAGCAGCGACCCCACGATCCCCATGGCGGGGTCGAGCCAGGAGAGGCCGAAGTACTTCCCGCCCAGGAGGGCGAAGATCGCGGTCAGCGAGGTGAGGGCGTCGGCCAGGACGTGCAGATAGGCCGCTCGCAGGTTGTGGTCGTGGTGCTCGTGCTCGCGCCCGTGCCCATGCCCATGCCCATGCCCATGCCCGTGCTCGTGCTCGTGCTCGTGCTCGTGTTCATGCCCGTGCTCGTGCTCGTGGTGAACACCCAGCACCGCCACGCTGAAGCCGTTGACGAGCAGGCCCAGCACCGCCACGGCGATCGCCTGGTCGAACACGATCGCGACCGGGTGCAGGAACCGGTCGACCGACTCCCAGGCCATGAGCACGGCGAACCCCGCCAGCAGGAGCGCGCCGGTGTACCCGCCCAGGGCGTTCACCTTGCCGGTGCCGAAGCTGAACCGGGTGTCCCCGGCGCGCCGACGGGCGTAGACGTAGGCCGCCACGGCGATCCCCAGGGCCACCGCGTGGCTCCCCATGTGGAGGCCGTCCGCGAGCAACGCCATGGAGCCGTAGGCGAGGCCAGCCGCGACCTCCACCACCATGAACAGCGCGGTGACGACCGCCACGAACAGGGTGCGCCGCTCCCCGCGGGAGACCTGGTCCTGCCCAAAGGTGTGATCGTGCTGCCAGTCCTCGAGCTTCGTCGTGTGCATGGAGGGCGAGGCTACCCCCGCGGCGGGGATCGGTCACCCTCGAGAGGGGAGGCGCCGGCGCGCCCCACGGCTAGCATGGGCGCATGTCATTGATCGTCGCTCAGGACCGCGTTCGGCTCCTCGAGTTGCTGGGAGATGAGGACGCGCACCGTTCGCTAGACGGAGGTGCACGATCATGGATGGCTGACCATGCATCACATCTCTGTCGGTGTCGGATGCTCCGCTAGGGAGATGAAAGCACACACAC
>JAWLGW010000067.1:0-12844 GCA_041690735.1 Planctomycetota bacterium | reverse complement strand
AGGCGCCCGGTCTTGCGGGCCAACTGCCAGATTGGCGCCTGAGGGCTACCAGTGACCCGACCCCCGGCCCCTGGCGAGCCCCCGCGCGACGACCCTCCTCCCCTGCGGCCGCTGCGCGCCCTGCTGGCCACGGCGCTGCTGGCCGGCGCGGTGGCGGGCGAGCTGATCCTGCGGGACCGAATGACGGAGTATCCGCGCTTCCGCACGATCCTCCCCTTCCGGGACGACTTCGCGCCGAGCGTGTGGGCCGGGTTGGGGCTGGCGACGGCCGCGGGTCTGGGCACGGGGCTGCTGCTCAGCTGGAGCGGCGTCCGCGATCGGCGCGGGGTCGTGGCGTGCGTCAGCGGCGGTCTGGCGGTGGGCTGCACCGCGGCCGGTCCGGCCTGGGTCGATCGGAGCGCCGGCCCCTGGCTGGGGCTCCTGGTCGAGGGGCTGATCCTGGCGCTGGCGGTCGCGCTGCTCGGGCGCAGGCAGGCCCAGCCGCCCGAGCCGCCCCGCCGCGCTCCCCACCGGATCGCCGGCCGAGCGGCCCTGGCGGCGGCTGTGGGCGGAGCAGGCCTGGCGGGGAGCATCCTGGCCGGCTTGTCCCTGTGGTGGGGCGCGCCCCCCGCCAGCGACGCGCCCCTGGTCGCGCTGCTCCTGACCGCCGGCGCCGGAGCCTGGTGCGCGCTGCTGGTGAGCGCCGAGGAGGTCACCGCCTACGTCGCGCGACCCTGGCGCCTCCCGCTCCTGGGCGCGCTGGGCCTGGCGGGCCCGGCGGTGTGCCTCGCCGTCGGCGTCGGGCTCAAGGAGGCCACCGAGGGCGGCGACTTCGTCGCCGTGTGGTCGGAGCTGTGGCGGCTGGGGGTGGAGGCGGCGGGGCATCCGGGGAAGGTCGGCGGGATCCTCGCGATCTGTGTGACGCCGTTCCTGCTCCTGGGCGGCGCGCGGACCGGGCTACTGCCGCCGCCGGGCGCGGGCTGGTCGTGGCCCGCTCGCGCCGGCCTGGCGCTGGTCTCCCTGACCGTGTTCGTGGCGGGCTCCGAACAGATGGCGGGTGGGTTCTCACCCCACGCGCGCGCCGGGCAGGCGGTGCTGGCCCTGGTCGCGCCGTGGGGGTTGCTGCTCGGGCTCCTGGGCGCGGAGCGCGCGGAGCGCTGGGCGCTGGCGCGCCTGGCGGCGCGTCAGGATTGACCGCGCGCCGCCGTCCACGCGGCGCGCGGACGGCATGGCGGGGAGTGACGGAGTCCTGGTCCTGTTGGTCGACGACGACCCGCAGCTGCTCGAGCTGACGACCCTCGTCCTCGAGGCAGAGGGGCTGCGCGTCGTCACCGCCAGCGATGGCCGGCGAGCCCTGCACGTGCTCGACACGATCGAGCCGGACGTCGTGGTGACCGACATCATGATGCCTGTCCTCGACGGCTTCGGCTTCCTCTCTCAGTACCGACGGCGCGGCGGCGTCGCGCCCGTGATCGCGGTCACCGCCTTCGATCCGTACCTCGACAAGGTGCGCGAGGCGGGCGCCGCGGCCGTGCTGCGCAAGCCCTACGACCCGACCGAGCTGATCGCGACGATCGTCGACCTGGCGGGAGCGACGCCCAGAGGCGAGCCCCCGCCCCCGCCCCCCCCCTGCGGGCCCCGCGGGGGAAGCCGCCCGGCTGCGTCAGATCCTGGACCTCGGCCTGGATCAGGTGGCGCCGGAGAGGGATCTGCACGAGTTCATGGATCGCGTGGCGGCGCACTACGGGGTACCGATCGCCCTGATCTCGATCGTGACGGCGGACCGGCAGTTCTGGACCGCCGGCTGCGGGATCCCCAGCGACCTGCGGGGCGAGCGCGGGACGCCGCGGCGCGACTCCTTCTGCACCCACTCGGTCGCCGCGCGCTCGGCGCTGGTCGTGCAGGACAGCCGCGAGAACCCCTTCTTCCGCGACAACCCCCTGATCCGCAGTCAAGGATTCCGGTTCTACGCCGGCGTCCCGCTGATCAGCCGCCAGAGCGAGGTGCTCGGCACCTTGTGCCTGCTGGACCTGAAGCCGCGCTCCTTCACCCACGCCGACCTCGAGCTGTTGTCGGTGTTCGGGCGGTGCGTGATGGCGGCGATCGAGCGACGCGAGCAGGACGCGAAGCCCGACCTGCCGGGCAGCGCCTTCACCCACCTGGGCTACCACGACGAGGAGCTGGACGTGTTCGGCGCCCTGGCCTTCCGAGACCTGGCGATGGTGGAGGCGGTCCGGGGAGCGGAGCGAGCGAGACCTCACCGTCGCCTGTGTGGCCATGGTGGCCGCGCCGGACGCAGCCCTGGCGCAGGTGGTCGCGGCGCTGCGCCGGCTCGACGCGCGAGGCCTGATCGGCCGCCTGGGGCCCTCTCGCCTCGGCTGGCTCGTCCCGGGACGTGACGCTCGCGACGCCCGTCGTCTGGCGCTGGAGGCGGCGGGAGCGGGCGCGCAGGTGGAGGCGACGGACCTGTACCCTCCCGGAGCGGCCGACCTGCTGCTGCACACCCTCCAGCTGCCCCTGGGCGAGGCTGGCATGGGCTGAGCCTCAACGCGGCGGCAGGGTCGCGCGCCAGTCGGCGAGCAGCGCCTCGAGGTCGCCGCCGTACAGCTGGCGGAGGGCGGCGTCGATCGCCTCGCCGCGGCCGAGGCGGTCCAGGAGCTCAGCCAGGGCCGGCAGGCCGCCCTGCCCCAGCAGGTGGTGGAGCAGCGCGCAGGCGGCGTCGTAGCGCCGAGCCGCCTGACGGACGTCCGACTGCCGCACGAAGGAGCCGGTGAGCTCGCTCGCGCCGGGCGCCGTCCGCTGCGTGAGGCGGCGGCGGGCGTCCGCGGCGGTGCGGCCCTCGGCCACCTGGGCGAACCCCTCGTGCAGCCAGGCCGGCACGCCGCTGCCCGCCACCGACCGCACCAGCGCGTGGGCGTACTCGTGCGTGAGGAGTCGGCGCACCTCGGCGGGCGGAGCGTCTTGCAGCCCCGCCGCCGGGACGCGGATCTTGCCGTCGTACAGGGCGGCGACCCACCCGTGGGCCCCGGTGAGCGCGCGGAACGAGCGGCCGGGGTAGATCACCACCGCCACCTCGGCGGGCGGGTAGCGCCCGAGCAGCGCCCCCACCCGCTCGTAGGCCGCCTCCAGCTCGCGCGCCACCTGCCGACCGAGCTCGGCGTCCGCCTCGCCGTCCACCTTGATCGTGAAGTGCGGCGCGGCGAGGTCCACCGCCAGCCGCCCCTCGACCGCCTCCTCGCGGCGTGCGCGGGCGAGGGCCTGCCGCAGCGCCTCGTCCTGTGGCGCGAGGGCCAGGGCCTGCTCCCAGGCGGCGATCGCCGCGGCGTTCTCGCCCAGCCGGTACCGCGCCTCGCCGAGCAGGCGGTGCGCCCGCGCCAGCTCGGGGTGGTCGCGCACCACCCGCTCCAGCAGCGTCGCCGCGTCGCGGCTGCGCCCCGCCTCCAGCAAGGCCGCCGCCTCGCGCTGCGGCGCCACCGGGTCGGCCGGGACCAGCTCCCCCGCCTCGTGATAGTCGCGGATCGCGGCCTCCAGCCGCCGCGCCGCCAGGTGAGCGTCGCCCAGGGTGATCAGGCAGATCCCGGCGTTCTTGCGGATCGTCTCCTGCTCCGGGTCGAGCGCCAACGCCTCGCGGAACAGGAGCAGCGCCGGCTCGTGCTCGCCGGCCTGGTAGCGCGCCACCGCCGCCGCGTTGAGCCGCAGCGCCTCCGCCCGCGCCTGCTGGGGGGGAGGGTCCTCTCCTGCCCACGCGAGCAGGGGGAGACAGGCCAGCCAGGCCAGGACGATCGCAGCGTGACGCATGCCCGCAGGATACCGAGCGGGGGGGAGGCTGTCGCAAGCCGACCTCGAGCGGGGACGCCACCCGGGGTGATCCCGCCCCTCCTGGCGAGCTCCTTCCGACGCGCGTTGACTTTGCCCCGCCGCTCACCATGATGTGCGGCCCCAGTGGGAGGTGGCTCCATGGCTGAGAAGGTCGTCCTCGCGTACTCCGGTGGCCTCGATACCAGCATCATCCTCAAGTGGCTCAAGCTGAAGGGCTTCGAGGTCGTGGCCTACGTCGCCGACGTGGGGCAGCAGGACGACTTCGAGCAGGTGCGCGAGAACGCCGTGGCGACGGGCGCGGACGAGGTGGTGATCCTCGACCTCAAGCGCGAGTTCGTCACCGACTACATCATCCCGGCGATCCGCGGCAACGCGGTGTACGAGGGGCGCTACCTGCTCGGGACCGCCCTGGCCCGGCCGCTGATCGCCAAGCACCAGGTGCAGGTGGCCCTCGACACCGGCGCGCAGTGGGTCTCCCACGGCGCGACGGGCAAGGGGAACGACCAGGTCCGCTTCGAGCTGGCCTACCTGGCCCTGGCCCCGCAGATCAAGATCATCGCCCCCTGGAAGGACGCGGAGTTCCTGGCCCGGTTCAAGGGGCGCACCGACCTGATCAACTTCGCCAAGGAGCAAGGGATCTCGATCCCGGTGTCGCTCGAGAAGCCCTACTCGTGCGACGAGAACCTCATGCACCGCAGCTACGAGTCGGGGCAGCTCGAGGACCCCTGGTTCCGTCCCGAGAAGGACATGTACCAGGTGACCGTCGACCCGCGGGAGGCCCCCGACGAGGAGACGGTGATCGAGATCGAGTTCAAGGACGGCACCCCGGTGCGGGTCAAGGACCTCGGCAGCGGGCGCGAGGAGAGCGACCCCCTCGCGCTGTTCCTGCTCCTCAATGAGCTCGGCGCCAAGAACGGCGTGGGGCGGATCGACATCGTCGAGAACCGCTTCGTGGGGATCAAGTCGCGCGGCGTGTACGAGACCCCCGGCGGCGCGATCCTGCACTCCGCGCTGCGCGACCTCGAGGGGATCGCCATGGACAAGGAGGTCCAGCGCCTGCGGGACATGCTGTCGCCCAAGCTGGCGGAGATCATCTACAACGGCTTCTGGTTCAGCCCCGAGATGGACTTCCTGCGGGCGGCCGTCGAGAAGAGCCAGGAGGTGATCGACGGCAAGGTGCGCCTGGCCCTCTACAAGGGCGCCGCGCGGCCCGTCGGGCGGACCTCCCCCAGCTCGCTGTACAACCAGGAGCTGTCCTCCATGGACATCGAGGGCGGCTTCGACCAGACCGACTCCCGCGGGTTCATCCGGATCAACGCCCTGCGCCTGCAGGCCCACCGCCTGATCCTCCGCCACGCGGGCATGGACGAGGAGATGCCTCAGTCGTAGGGCGGCCGCTCGGCGGGGGGGGCGCAGTCCGGGGCGATTTCCCCTCGGCCCGGCGAGCTCTCCCCTCACGAGCAGGTCTACAGCCAGTCGGCCCGATAGGCGTCCTGGATCCACACCACCCGCGGCGGCGCGTCGGGGTGCGGGCCGGGGGCGACCACGAACACGTCGAACCGCAGCAGCACCCGCTCGGGGTGCAGACGCTGGCCGGCCAGCCACTCCAGGGCCGTGGTCACGATCCGCCGCCGCTTCCTCGGCCCCACCGAGCCCAGGCCGCTCGAGAGGGCGTGGCGGCGCCGGGTCTTCACCTCGCCGAAGGCGATCGCGCCGGCGTGGGCCAGGACCAGGTCGACCTCCCCCCGCTGGCCGCGCACGTTGCGCGCCAGCACCCGCGCTCCGCCAGCGACGGCATGGGCCGCGGCGGCGTCCTCTCCCCAGGGGCCGCTGATCCTCATGCGCATGCCTCGTGAGAACGGTGCACCTTCCGGGGCCCTGTCATATCCCGAACATTCTGCCGCGGCGGTCCGACACTCACGGGCGCGGTATAAGGGCTGCCCCACACAGGAGGACGCCATGAACGATCGCACCGCCGCCGTCCTGGGCGCTGGCACCATGGGGCACGGGATCGCGCAGGTCCTGGCGCAGGCGGGCTACACCGTGCGGCTGCGCGACGTCGAGCTCGAGCGGGTCGAGGCGGGGCGCGCGGCGCTCCGCAAGAACCTCGACGGGGCCGTCGCCCGCGGCAAGCTGGAGGCGAAGGCCGCCGAGGAGATCGCGGGGCGGATCGAGCCTCACACCGACCTGTACGAGGCCCTCGACGGCGCCGCCCTGGTGATCGAGGCGATCCCCGAGCGGCTCGACCTCAAGATGGAGGTAATGGGCGCCGTCGCCGCGGCGGCCCCGGACGCGCGCCTGCTCGGCACCAACACCTCGTCGCTGCCGGTGACCGAGATCGCCCAGGCGACGCCGTACCCCGAGCGGGTGCTGGGGCTGCACTTCTTCAACCCGGTGCACCTCTCCAAGCTGGTCGAGGTGGTGCGGGGCGAGCGGACCGCGCCCGCGACCGTGGAGCTGGCCCTCGAGGTGGTGCGCGCGATCGGCAAGACGCCGATCGTGGTCCGCGACGCCCCCGGCTTCGCGTCCAGTCGCCTGGGCCTGGTGCTCGGCCTCGAGGCCATGCGCATGGTCGAGCAGGGGGTGGCCGGGGTCGAGGACGTCGATCGGGCCATGGAGCTCGGCTACCGCCACCCCATGGGCCCGCTCATGACCACCGACTACGTGGGGCTCGACGTGCGGCTGGCGATCGCCGAGCACCTCCACCACGAGCTGGGGGAGGCCTTCCGCCCGCCGCAAGTCCTGCGGCGGCTCGTCCGGGCCGGCAAGCTGGGCCGCAAGGCCGGAGAGGGCTTCTACCGGTGGGAGGACGGCAAGGCCGTCGGGCCGGCGGTGTAGCAGTTAGCGGTCAGCGGTTAGCAGTTAGCCACCCGAGGAGCAGGGCGGTGACCGCACAGGTCACAACGAACCCGCATTAACAGCTAACAGCGAACAGCTGCTCGACTCGAAGAGATTCGGCGCTGGCGTCCGCACCACCCAGAAACCCCTCGCCGCGCCTGCGCGGGCCGGGTACGCTGCTCCCGCGACCCCAGGAGGGGCGAGGAGGCGCACATGAATCGGATGTTCCTCGCCGCGGCGGCGGCGTCGGTGGCGGTGGCCGTCGCCGCGCCGGCGTATGCCAGCGGCGACCATGAGGGGAGGATCCCCTGGGTCAAGAGCCCCGAGGAGGGCTTTCAGCAGGCGAAGCTGAGCGGCAAGCCGATCCTGCTGTTCTTCACCGCCTCCTGGTGAGGCCCCTGCAAGAGCCTGGCAGGCTCTGCATTCAGTGACGACGGGGTGCTCGAGGCGGCGAAGGGGCTGGTCCCGATCCTGGTGGACTGCTCCCAGAAGGGGCCGCCCGAGCTCATGCAGAAGTACGGGGTCAAGGGCTACCCCACGGTCGTGTTCACCGATCACACCGGCAAGGAGGTCGAGAAGCTCCGCGGCCGAGACCCGGCCTCGGTGAAGTCCCAGATCGAGGACGTGGTCAAGAAGTACGCCGTGCAGGTGTTCCTCGACGGCTCGATCGACGACGCCAAGGCCGCCGCCAAGGAGCAGGGCAAGCTGCTCGGGGTGGTGTTCATGGACGACGACCCCAAGAGCGAGAAGAAGAACGCCTACGTCAAGGCGGTCCTCCTCCACGACGAGCTCGAGGCGCTGCGCAAGCAGTTCGTGTGGGTCAAGCGGCCGATCGAGGGCCCCGACGGCAAGACCTCCGACGAGGCCAAGGGGTACCGGGCGACCAAGACCGGCACGGTGGTCCTGATCGACCCGGCCGCCGAGGACGGAGACGGGGTGATCGACAAGATCACCAACCCCAAGAAGCTCAAGAAGGACCTGGAGCGCGCGATCGCCAAGCACTCGAAGTAGTACAGGGAGCTCGCGAACGGCTCGACGCGCGGGAGCCGGGGGTCCCCCCCGGCTCCCTGCTGTTTCCGGAGCTCCGCCTACCGGGCGCTGGCGGCCACGGCGGCCAGGGTCTCCGTCACCTCCTCGCGGCTGACGTCGCTGCCGGGGCGCACGGCGGCCCGGGCCAGGTCGTCGATCGAGACCACGCCCAGCAGGCGCTCGTCCTGCGACACCACCGGCACCCGGCGGATCTGGTTGGCGCGCATCTGCTCCTCCACGCGGTCGACCCCGTCGTCGGGCTCGCAAGTGATCGGGCCGGGGGACATGACGAGCTCCACCGGGATCTGGGTCAGCGGCTCGCCCGCGCGGTCGACGACCGTGAGGCAGATGTCGCGGTCGGTCAGCACGCCCACCACCCGCTGGTTGGCGTCGATCACCGGCAGGATCCCGCAGTCGTGCTTGCGCAGGGTCTGGGCCGCCACGTCCAGGGTGTCTCCCGCCGAGCAGGTGTGCGCGGGGGAGGTCATGACGTCGTTCACCTTCACGGTCGCTCTCCTTCGTGCCGTCGCTGTCCATGTCGTCGCTGGCCAAGTCGCCGCTGTCGGGGCGGGACGGCTCCGCCTCGCTCGCGGTCCGGCGGCGGCGCACGGCCGCCCCGCCGGGCTCCAGGGCGAGACGCCGCATCGGACGGTCCACCCCCCCTTGCTCGCGGGCCCGACAGCGGCCAGGCTGCTGGCAGCGACGCGGCCCTGCGCGAGTCAGGGGGCCCGCGGCTGGCGGCGCGTCCTCCGGGGCGGCATGCAGATCGGCGACTACGAGGTCCTGGGCACGATCGGGCAGGGGGGCATGGGCACCGTGGTGCGGGCCCGCCGAGCCGACGGTCAGGAGGTGGCCGTCAAGGTGCTCACCTCCCCCCGCCCCGACAAGCTGGAGCGGTTCGAGCGCGAGCGCACGCTGCTCCGCAAGCTCGGCAAGCACTCGGGGTTCGTGCCGATCCTCGACAAGGGCGACTGCACCCTGGGCCCGTACCTGGTCATGCCCTTCGTGGCCGGCGGCTCGCTGGCCGATCGCCTGCGGCAGGGGCCCCTCGCGGCCGACCTCACGGTCGACCTCGGCATCGCCCTGGCTCGGGCCCTGGCCCGGGCGCACGCCCAGGGGGTGGTCCACCGCGACCTCAAGCCCGACAACATCCTGTTCACGCGCGACGGCCGCCCCCTGATCGCCGACCTCGGCCTGGCGAAGCACGTCGACGGCGGCAGCGAGGAGTCGGGCGGGCGGCCGGCGACCGTGTCCTCGACCGGCGAGGCGCGCGGGACCTGGGGCTACATGGCGCCCGAGCAGATGCGCAACAGCAAGAGCGTGGGCAAGGCCGCCGACGTGTTCGCCCTGGGGGTGATCCTGCACGAGTGCCTGACCGGGCAGCTCCCTTACCCGGGCGAGTCGCCGGTCGAGGTGCTGGGGCGGATCGCCGCCGGCAACGTGGAGCCGCTGCCCGAGGCGGCGGCCCCCGCCTGGCTGCGCGAGGTGATCGCGCAGGTGCTGGTGTACGACGTCAAGCAGCGGCCGCAGGACGCCGCCGCCTTGCTGCGGCTCCTCGAGCAGGGCGCCCGCCGGGCCCGGGGCGCCTCGCCGCGGCGGCGCCGGTGGCGGGTGATCGGCGTCCTGTCGGCGCTGGTGCTCGCGGGGGCCGTCTACACCGCGCGGGCCCGGCCCGAGGTCCAGGGGGCGCTGGAGTGGTGGCGCGCCAAGAGCGAGCAGGTGCTGCGGCGCCTGCGCTGAGGCGCCGCGGTCACTCCGCCTCCGCCTCCTCGTCTTCGTCCTCGGCCTCCTGGCCCGCGCGATCGAAGCCGAAGCCGGTCTTGCGCCCCTGCTTGTCGAACAAGACCAGCAATCGGGCGGTGCGGCGGTCGGTGGACGAGTAGTCGAAGGTGGCCTGGAAGAAGGAGAGCGACAGCTCGTCCGCCTCCTCGAGCCGCAGCCGGTACACGAAGGCGCTGCCGTCGAGCTGCAGGCCCACGTCCATGGGGGGGCCGACCGTCTCCAGCACCTCGGCCTTGGTCCTGGCCGCCACCAACCGCTCGAGCTGACCGCGGTCGAGGGTCTCCCCGTCGAGCTCGCGGCGGATCGTGCAGCCGGCCAGGAGGAGCAGCAGCAGCAGGAGCGCGGGCCGCACTAGAACACCGGCAGGTCGTGGGTCCGGTTCTGGAAGCCGACCGCCCGGACCACCTCGTCCTCGCCCAGGAGGATCATCAGACGGTCCTCGCCCGCGTGGATCCGCTCCACCGTGAGGCTCAGGTTGCCCGCCGCCTCCGCGGTCACCTGCGTCAGGTCGATCAGCGACAGGGCCCGGCTGGGCTGGATCCCCAGCCGGAAGGTGTTGCGCTGGCGGTGGCGGTATACCAGCAGGCGCCCGTCCGCGTGGCGGTGCACCTCCAGCGGCGCGCCCAGCAGCGCCAGCACCTGGCCCAGGGTCGTCTTGCCCTGCTCGATCCGCGCCACGGTCCCGGCGTCTATGGGCGAGCCCTGGCTGCTGGAGACGATCGTCACGCAGCCGGGGCTGGTCAGGGCCAACGCCACCGCTCCGGTCAGGAGCGCGCGGGCGCGCCTCACAGCTCGTCGGTCCCCGGGGTCCAGCCGACGCCCAGGACCACCCCCTCGCGGTCGAAGAACACCGACAGGCGGTCGGAGCGCTCGTCGGAGGTGACGTAGTTGAACACCCCCAGCAACACCGCCCACCGGTCGATCTGGCGCCGCTCGTAGATGTACACGTCGTCGAACAGGGAGGGGTCGATCTTGAGCATCAGCTCCTCCCCCTGGTAGCGCGACAGGGCGCGCTCGGCGAGGCCGGTAATGTCGGCCCGGTCGATCTCGAGGGGCGACCCCAGCAGCTCGAGGACCTCCTTGCGGGTGGTCTTGCCGACCACGATCTTGACCAGGGTCTCCTTGGCGATCGGGTTGCCCTCGTACTGAGTGCTGATCCCGATGCAGCCGGGCGCGAAGAGCAGCAGGAGCGCCGCCAGGGCGAGCGCGGAGCGAGGAGCGGGCATGTGGAGTCTCCCGGGCAGAGGCTCGGATCGTCACGCCCGGGCGCAGAACCGACAACGGAAAAGGGGCGGACTCAGCGGTTGGCGTCGATCACCCGCGTGAGGCCCCCTGCGCGCAGGAGCAGCGGCCAGGTCACGGCGAGCAGGACCGGCGCCAGCCACAGCGACCCGCCCAGCAGCCCCCCGAACAGCGGGACGAACAGGGTCAGGAGCAGGAGCGGGGGGACGAGCCACTCGGGGAGGGGCCGGCGGCGGACGCCCACCACGGCGACCACGCAGCCGACCAGCGCTCCGTACGCGCTGCCGGCGCCGAGGCCCACCGCGGCGTAGCGCGCCGCGGTCTCGAGGGGCGCCTCTGCGATCCCCTCCGCGTATCCGCCGGCGCCCGCGAAGATGGCGGCGATCAGCCCCGCCCCCACCATGTGGACGACGACCCACTGCGCCCCGCGCTCCACTGCGGGGGCGCGCTCCGGCGCCGCCCGCGTGCCGCCAGCGCGGGGGGCCCGCCTCCCCCTCGTGTGGCGCCGGGCGATCAGCTGGTCGAGCTCCTCCTCGGTCAGGGAGTAGGCGTCGAGGACGCGCCGCCGCTCGGAGGCGCCGCTGTCCTCCAGCCGGTCGAGCACGTCGTCGTCGGGGTCCCGCAGCCCGAAGAGCGAGAAGATCGGCTCCGGGTCGGCGCCGGCCAGGCCGACGTCCGTCAGGAGGTCCCCCAGCATCGCCTCGTCGCACTCGAGGCCCAGCATCGCCTCGTCGCGCTCGAGGGCGCGCATGAGGCGAGCGCGGGCGTGGCGGTCCAGCCTGCGGAGGGGGTCGCCGGCGGCGGCTTCGGGCCGGGCGAGGCGCACGGGCGGGATCCCCGGGCAACCGTAGGTGGCGCACTCGCCCAGCTCCTCCTGGCAGGCCCGGTGGTAGCGCGTGCCGCACCCGCCGCAGACCGTCGTCGGCAGCAGCCTGCCGCCGGTCCCTTCCAGCGCTTCGCGGCACAGGGGGCAGCGCTCGGCGGAGCTGCGACCGGAGAGATTGACTCGCACTACCGGCTTCCCCCGGCCCGGACGCGAGCGGTGACGGTCAGGCTCTCTGTGCGGGTGGCGACGCTCAGCTGTGTCCCTCCGATCTGGCTGAAATGAAAACAAAGAGCGTGCCTGAGCGGCACACTCTTTGTTGCTGCAGGACTTATGGATCCGTGGCGTCGTCTCTGAAGCGCCTCGGCTGGGGAGGCGCTGCTGCAGCGATCCGCGGCGCTGCTGAAGCCCGCCGCTTAGTGCTTCACCCCGTCCACGTAGATGTCGCTGGCGCCGTCGAGCGCGACCGCCACGATCTGGAAGGGGGAGGTGATCACCTGCGTGGTGATCGTGCCGGGGGCGGGGGCGGTGCGCCCGACCTCGATCTGGATCTCGCCGTCCACCCGCCGCAGCCGATCGATCCCGACCGCGTAGCCGCCGGTGGGCTGGCGGCCCATGAAGATCGCGACCACCCGGTGGGTGGTGAAGTCGACGGTGGGGAGCGTGGTCCCGGGGCCGCCGCCGGTGTGCTGGGTCCACAGGGACTGCCAGGCGGCGTCGTTGGAGATCACCTGGACGCCCGCCTGGCCGATCCGGCTGAAGGAGCCCGCGTCGAGGACCTTGAAGGTCGCGACCTGCCGGGCCTGACGCAGGGCGTTCAGCAGGTCGACCACCTCCGGCGTGGGGCTGGAGCCGGCGAGGACCTGGACCGTGGTCTCGCCGCTGCGGTCGATCTGGCGCAGATAAGTGGTGGGGGCGTCCATGATCACGGTGCCGGCGGGCGGCGCGAACACCTTCGGCTGACCGGCGAGGTCGGCCGCGGCGGCCAGGCTGGCGAGGGACGCCCGCTCGCCGCCCTCGAGGAAGCCGGCGCCCCGGCGGTCCTCCGCGGGGAACACCACCAGCGAGTAGGCGTAGGCGTAGGCGCCGGTGCCCGGCAGGTCGGCGATCGTGAACCGCTCGTCGAGGCCGGTGAGGCCCCCCGCCACGCGCAGCTCGAGCACGGTGGTCTCGCGCCAGGAGGTGACGATCAGGCCCGGGGCGGCGCCCGCGTGCGTCGAGTCGATCCGGCCGGTGACCCGCACCGGCACGCCGGCCGGGGTCGCCAGCAGCGCCGCCGCCAGGGGTCCGATCGGCTCGTAGGAGGTCCCCTCCAGGTCGACCAGCACCCCG
>JAWLGW010000066.1:0-12859 GCA_041690735.1 Planctomycetota bacterium | reverse complement strand
GCGCGCCGGCGCCTGCGCCCGGTAGCGCTGCAGGGTCGCGGTCCGCTCCGGGTCGTGGGGACGGGCCGCGCGCGCGGCCATGAGCCGCTCCAGCGGCCAGGGGGTGGTGCCGACCGCCTCGACCCGGGCCTCGCTCCGCGCCTCGCTCAGCGTGCGCGCCAGCTCCCACGTCCCCTCGCCGGTGGCGCAGCCCGCGTCCCACACCCGCAGCGTCGCTCGCCGCGGACAGGCGGCCGCGATCGCGGCCACGCGCTCCGGATAGCGGCCGAAGGCCGCCCCGAAGGGGACGGGATCGAACAGCGCGAACAGCAGGGCGTGCGCCGGCTCGATCTCGCTCAGGCGCGCCACCAGGTCGGCGGGGCCCGCGACCTGCACCGGCAGCCACGCGCGCGCCTCCAGCCAGCTGCGCGCGGCCCCGAGCACCCCCGCCGACAGGTCCACCCCCAGCGCGTCCAGGCTGGGGCCGAACCAGGCCCGCAGCACCCCGTGCACGTCCCGAGCCAGCGCCTAGAGGTGCAGGTAGGTGTCGAGCCACCCGTGCACCTCGGGCGGGCGCGGGCCCTCGCCGCTGAGCGCCTCGCGCAGGGCCGCCGGCGCCGCGGCGAGCGTCGCCTCGCGCTCGCGCCACCAGGCGGCGCGCCGGGCGACGTCTCCCGGATCGGGACCCGGCGCGCGCGCCTCCACCCACAGGTCGCTCACGGCAACATGACGTAGCGCGCCACCGAGTACAGGATCTTGGTCCCGGCCCGCAGCGTGCCGCGCAGGGTGCCGGTGATCTTGGAGGTGCCGATCCGCGCGCGATACCGCACCGGCACCTCGACGTGCCGCAGCCCCCGCCGGGCCGCCTTGACCTGCAGCTCCACCGTCCAGCCGAAGCCGCGGTCGACCATGCCCACCTGCTCCAGCGCGGCCCAGGTGACGGCCCGGAAGGGGCCGAGGTCGGTGTAGCGCGCCCCCCACAGCAGGCGGATCAGGCCCACGGCCAGGCGGTTGCCGTACCTCGCCTGGGGCAGCAGCGCCCGCCGCGCGTCGGGCCGCAGCATGCGGGATCCGATCACCAGGTCCGCCTGGCCGCGGAAGATCGGGTCGAGGAGCCGCGGCATCTCCTCGGGGTGATCCGAGAAGTCGGCGTCGAGGAACACCACCACCTCGGGCGGCCCCTGCGGCAAGGTCGCGCAAGCGGCGAGGCCCGCCAAGCAGGCGGCGCCGTAGCCACGCTGCGGCTCGGACACCACCAGCGCTCCGTGGGCGCGGGCGACTTCGGCGGTGCGATCGCGCGACCCGTTGTCGGCCACGACGACCTGCGCGACCTGCGGGGGGATCGCCGCCAGCACCTCGCCGATCGCCGCCTCCTCGTCGAGGGCGGGGATCACCACGACGACCCGCGCAGGCCAGGCGGGGGCCTCACCCACGGCGAGCTCGAACCGCGAGGGGTGAACGGAGGCGTCCTCTTGGTGCCCGTGCCCGTGCCCGTGCCCGAGGACCTTCGGGCACGGGCACGGACACGGGCACGTTCTTCAGCCCCACACCAGCGCGTGGATCGCCACCAGCTTCTCGAGCAGCGGCGGCAGCTCGTCGAGGGACAGCATGTTCTCGGCATCGGACGGCGACGAGGCCGGGTCCTCGTGGACCTCGGCGAACACGCCGTCCACGCCGGCGGCGACCGCGGCGCGCGCCAGGTGGGGAATGTATTCGCGCTGCCCGCCGGTCGAGGCGCCCTTGCCGCCGGGGAGCTGGAGCGAGTGGGTGGCGTCGAACACCACCGGGGCCCCCAGCTCGCGCAGGATCGGCAGGGCGCGCATGTCGGACACGAGGTTGTTGTAGCCGAAGCTGGCGCCCCGCTCGGTCACCAGCACCTGCTGGCAGCCGGCGCTGCGCGCCTTCTCCACCGGGTGGCGCATGTCCCAGGGGGCGAGGAACTGGCCCTTCTTGACGTTCACCGCCCGCCCCGTGCGGGCGGCGGCGACCACCAGGTCGGTCTGCCGGCACAGGAAGGCCGGGATCTGCAGCACGTCGACCACCTCGGCCACCGGCGCGCACTGCTCGGGGAGGTGCACGTCGGTCAGGACGGGCACGCCGACCTCGGCCTTGACCGCGGCGAGCACCTCCAGCCCCTCCTCCATGCCGGGGCCCCTGTGGCCCTGGATCGACGAGCGGTTGGCCTTGTCGAAGGAGGCCTTGAACACGTAGGGGACGCCCAGGCGCTGGCACAGGTCGCGCACTCGGGTGGCGATCCGCAGCGCCAGGTCGCGCTCCTGGATCACGCACGGGCCAGCGATCAGGAACAGCTCGCCGGGCTCGCCGAGGGTGACTCCGCCGACCTGCAGGGGCTTCACGGGGGAAGGTGTCATGGGCGTAAAACCTCGAACACACGCTCGGAAGGGCGCGTCATCCGACCCTAACCGGCGTTCGCACGCAAGACAGGAGCCGCTAGAATGCCGGCCCCGCGGAGGTCCCCATGATCGCTCGTCCCCTCCTGACCGCTCCCCTCGCTGCGCTGGCCATCGCCCTGCTGATCACCCCCGAGGCCGCGGCCGCCAGCGCCGCGGTGAAGCGGCTGCGCGCCGTGGCCGGTCAGCTCGCCCGAGTGGACGGGTTCGTGGCCCCCGACGACGCGCGCCTCGGGGAGCTCGACCAGGCGGTCACGGCCGTGGGCGAGCAGAACGACGAGGAGGCGGCCAAGACCCTGGCGGGCCTGATGTTCACGCCCTGCAAGAGCCCCAGCGTGGAGGTCCACCTGGCGGACGTGTGCCGCGACGCCCTGGCGGGCATGAGCGACGGCGCCGCCCACGCGGCCGTCCGCAAGATGCTCAAGAAGGGCAAGAAGAACCCGGCGATCGCCATGGCGCTGGCCCCGGTCGTCGGCGCCTGGGCCGAGCCGGCCTCCGCCGAGGCGCTGGCCGAGCTGCTGGGCAGCAAGGACGGCCCGGTGGTGATCGCCGCCGCCCGCGGCCTGGGCAGCCTGCGCCTCAAGGAGGGGCTCGAGGCGCTGATCGGCGCCTTCGCCGCCTGGGAGGGCGACGGCGGCGAGCCGCTGGACGCGATCGGCGGCGCCCTGTACGACATCACCGGCCTGGGGCTCAAGACCGCCGCCGACTGGCAGAAGTGGTGGCAGGACGCGGGCGCCGAGTGGGACCCCTCGCAGCGCGGCAAGGGCGTCGGCGCCACCGGCGAGCGGCCCAAGAACTTCCAGAGCGACCCGCCGCCCAACATGTTCGAGTCCATGGAGGTGCGCTCCCGGCGGGTGGTGCTGATCCTCGACGTGTCGGGCTCCATGCACATCCGGCAGTACATCGAGGAGCCGGGCGAGCGGGGCGGTGAGGGCACGGGCACCAGCCTGGCAGGCGGCCCCCTGCCGCCCGGCCTCGACCCGAAGAAGCCGGGCTACGAGCCCAAGAAGTGCACCTACCACCAGTGCCCCGGCGCCAAGGGGACCGGCCCCGAGTGCCCCAGCGACGAGAACCTGCCCGACTACTACTCGCGCCTGGCCCGGCTCTCGCGGCAGGTCCAGAAGCTGGTGCGCGGGTTCAGCCCCAAGGTCCGGTTCAACATCGTGGCCTACTCGAGCGACGCCCGCGCCTGGAAGGGCAAGGACCTGGTCCCCGCCTCGGCCGGCAACAAGGAGAAGGCGGTCAAGTGGATCCAGGGCCTGCAGCACGGCGGCGCCACCTCGGCGGACAAGGCCCTGGAGGTGGCGTTCGGGTTCGAGGAGGCGGACACCTTCGTGTTCGTGACCGACGGCGCGCCCACCAACGCCTCGGGCCGCCCCTACCCCGCCGAGCGGTGGCGTGAGCTCCTCGACCAGGTGAAGGCGCTCAACAAGGTCCGCCAGGTGAAGATCGACGTGGTGGCGATCGCCGAGGGGCACACCGACTTCTCCACCGGCCTCGCCAGCGAGAACGAGGGGCGGTACGTCGTCGTCGACTGATCCGTCCCTCACTCCTCGCCGGCGACGCGCGCGACGAGCTTCGCCCGCCGCGCGTCCAGGAGGTCGCCCTCGACCCCGGCCGCCCTGGCGCGATCCAGCACCTCGAGGGCCTCCCGAACGCGACCGAGGCGCGCCAGGACGTCCGTCGCGTTCAGCTCCAGCCGCAGGCGCGGGTCGCCGCGCAGCTCACCGCGGAGGGAGTCGGCCAGCGCCAGCGCAGCCGCCGGTTGCCCCTGGCGCCCCAGCAGCCGCACCCGCAGCGCCCGCGCCTGGTCCCAGTGCCCGGCAGCCTCCGCCTCGCCTCGGTCCAGGCGCCGACGCGCATCCTCCTGCGCGTCGTTCAAGAAGCGCGCGGCGTCCCGCAGCGCCGCCTCGGCGTGCTCGGGCCGGTCGTCGCTCAGGTGGAGGGCGATCTCGGTCTGCCGCAAGCGAACCTGCGGTCCGTTCCCGAGCGCGTGCGCCCGCTCGTACACCGCCAGGGCCTCGTCCCAGCGGTCGAGCGCGGCCAGCGAGCCGGCGAGGTTGTACAGCATCGGCCAGCTCGTCTCGCCGCACGCCTCGGCCCGCTCCAAGTGCTTCACCGCCTCCTCGTCACGACCGAGGCCCCGCGCCCAGATCCCCACCTGCATCCAGATCGCCCCGTTGCCGGGGATCAGGCGCGTGCACGCCAGCGCCTCCTCGAGGGCCTCCTCTCGGCGCCCGACCTCGAACAGGGCGTGCGCGAAGTCGAGGCGCGCCTGCGGGCTCTGGAGCAGCTCCGTCGCCTGCAGCCGCCGGGCTCGCTCGAAGTCCGCGACCGCCCGCTGCGACAGCGCGCGCAGCGAGGCGGCCGCCGCGCGCAGCTGCGCCAGCCGGCTCCGCTCCGCGACCCACACCTGCGCCCGGGCGACCGCCCACGGCCCGCGCAGCGCCTCGAACGGGGCGCTGAGGCGATCGCCCTCCGCCACGATCTCTTCGAGCGGACGCCGCTGCTGCGGGGCGGCGGTCTCCTGCAGCAGCTCCTGCAGGCGCTGGTGAGCCCCCTGCAGGCCGCCCCCCAGCGGAGGGAGCGGCGGCGCCAGCGCTGGGCGCTCGCCGCGACGGGCGGCGGCGAGCAGGGCCCGCGCCCGCTCCAGGCTGGGGTGGCGCAGCTCCGCGACGGGCGGCGCCGACAGGGCCTCGTGCGCCTGGTCCAGCAGGCCCAGCCCGCAGTAGGCGGCCGCGGTGTGCCCCACCAGCGCCGCCATGGCGTCGGACTCGCGCAGCTCCGCCTGCGCCTCGGCGAGGAGCGCGTCGGCCCGCGCGGGCTCCTCCCGCCGGAGGTGCAGCTCCGCCTCGCGCAGCCGGACCTTCACGGTGCGTCCCCCGACCTGCGCGGCCCGCTGCAGCGCCTGCTCGGCGTCCGTCAGGCGACCCACCGCCATCAGCACCTCCCCCATCCCCAGCAAGGGCTCGGGCCGCTCCGCGCCCCCGAGCCGCCGCGCCCGCTCGTAGGCCGTGAGGGCTCCGGCGTAGTCACCCGTGAGCTGCAGCCCGTCGCCGAGGGTCGCCGCCAGCAGCCAGTCGGTCGGGTCCGCCGCGCCGGCGCGCTCCAGCTCGGCCACGGCCCGCTGCAGCAGCGCGACGCTCTCGGAGTATCGGCCGAGGTGCCAGGCGCACATCCCCGCCGCGCCGCGCAGCCGCGGCTCATGCAGGGCCTCCGCGACGATGCGCAGCTCGTCGTACGCCTCCTCCCAGCGACGAAGCTGGAACAGCGCCACGCCGAGGTCGCGCCGGAAGCCGCTGTCGGCGTCGCCCCATGCCCCGCCCTGACGCGCGGCGAGGAGGTCCGCCACGCCGCCCTCGAGGAGGGCGCGCCGCTGCGCCGGGGAGAGCGCAGCCTGCTGCTGGCTGGCGAGGGAGAGGCGAAGCTGCCCCCGTTGTGCCCTCACGGTCGGCTGCTCGGGGTAGCGCTCGAGCAGCCGGTCGAGCCGCTCGACGCACTGCGAGAGGGTGAGCCGGCGCCTCCTCAGGGCAGCCAGCAACGCGGCTGCCTCGCGCTCGGCCGGGTCCAGCCCCAGCTCTGCGGGGCGCCGCTCCTCGCCGGCCGGACTCGCCTGCAACGCGATCGCTCGGGCCCGGGCCAGGCCCAGGTGCGACCTCGCCTCTCGCCCCGACTCGAGCAGCGCCCGAGCGTCGTCCAGCCGGCCCAGGGCCACGTACCCGGCCGCCCAGCAGCCCAGCAACTCCGCCCGGTGCTCGGGCTCGGTGAGCCTCGCCTCGAGGCGGCGCGCCAGCGCCTCGCCTTCCTCGACCTTGCCGGCCCGCAGGAACAGCTCCACCGTCCGCACGGCGGTGGCCGAGTTGTCGGGGAGCAGCACCTCCACCCGCTCCAGGGTCCGCGCGGCCTCCTCCAGGCGACTCGCGGCCAACAGCCCCTCCGCCTGCCGCAGCAACCTGGTCGGCGACTCACCGCCGATCCGCAGCGCCTCCTCATAGGCCTCGAGCGCCCGCGGCCAGTCTCCGATCGCCTGGCGCGCGTCGCCCAGCGCCTGCGCCACGGCGGCGGACGGCGGCGCTCCGGCCTGCCGCAGCAGGCCGCGGGCGCGCGCGAGGTGCAGCTCGGCCTCGGGGAAGCGCCCGCACCGCAGCGCCGCCATGCCCGCGTCCCGGACCACCCCCGCCTCGTCCCCGAACACACGCACCGCCACGGACAGCTCCGCGTACGCCTCCGGCCAGCGGCCGCGGTAATGCAACGCCTGCCCCAGCGTCGCCCGCAGCCTCGGCTCCTTGGCGAGCGCCGAGCTCATGCCGGGGTGCTGCAGGTCGGCGACGACGGCGTCCAGCGCCGCGGCCCGCTCGGCGCCCCTCAGGCTGTCGAGCCGCTCGAGCAAGCGCTGCCAGCGGAGCCAGGCGCGCTGTCCCCGCACCGCGAGGGAGTCGGGGTGCCGCTGCAGCAGCGCGTCGTGCCTCGCCAGGCACTCGGTCGCGCTGATCTCCCCCCGCTCGAACGCCGTGACCAGCGCCAGGCTCGCCCACACCGGGTCCTCCTCGACCGGCAGGGAGGGGGGCGGCGGCGGCGCCTCCGTCGTGACCGCGGCCACACCGTCCGTCGGCTCCGGCCTCGAGAGCAGCGGGCTCACCGCCGCGCCGCCGAGCCCGATCGCGCCGGTCAGCAGGAGCCCGACCCCCGCTACGCTCAGCCGACGCCGGCTCGAGGCAGGCGCCTCCGCCGCGAGGACCCAGCCGGTGAGGGCGTCGCACAGGCTCGCCGCGTCCGGCCGCGCCTGCGGCTCCTTCGCCAGGCAGACCTCGATCAGGCTGGCGAGCTGCGGGTCGAGGTCGGGTCGCCGCTCCCGCAGCGGACGTGGCGCCTTCGTGACGACCGCGTCCAGGATCGCCAGGGTCGAGGCGCCGCTGAACGGCGGCTGCCCGCTGACGAGGTGGTACAGGGTCGCGCCCAGGCCGTACACATCGGCCGGCGGCCCGATCGCGTCCCGCTGGGCCAGCGCCTGCTCGGGCGCCATGTAGGCGGGCGTCCCCAGGAGCTGACCGCTGTGGGTGAGGGAGCGGGCGTCGTCGCGGCTACGGGCCAGGCCGAAGTCGGTGAGGCGGGTCCGCCCCTGGTCGTCGATCAGGACGTTGTGCGGCTTGAGGTCGCGGTGCAGCACGCCCCTGCCGTGCACGTAGGCCAGCGCGTCGGCGAGGTCGCGGCCGATCGCCGCCACCGCTGCGGGGGAGAGGGCGCCGCTCCGGCGGAGGCGGTCGTGCAGCGACTCCCCGTCGATCCGCTCCATGACCAGGAACGGGCGCCCCCGCTCGACGCCGGCGTCGAGGACCGGGACCAGGTGCGGGTGGCGCAAGGTGGAGGCGACCTGCGCCTCGCGCTGGAATCGCGCCAGGAGCTCGAGGTCGTCGGGAGGGCTGAGGAGGACCTTGATCGCGACCGGCGCCCCGTCGGGGGACAGGCCCTCGTAGACCACGCCCATGCCGCCGCGCCCCAGCTCGCGCACGAGCCGATAGCGACCGAGCTGCGTCACCGGGGTGCCCACGAAGCGACCTTCGCCCGCTCGGCCGGGCGGCGCAAGGGCGCTACCGCATCGAGACCGGGAGCCGGCGCCGCCCCCAGGCGCCGGGGCGAGCGGTGAATCGCCCGGGGAGCGCCGTCGCGCAGGCCCGGCAGCGCCCCTGCTCGTCGACGGCGTATTCGCCCAGCTGATACCAGTCCCGCTCGATCAGCCGCACCCCGCAGCCGGCGCAGTAGGTCGAGCCGCCGGCGGCGTCGTGCACGTTGCCGGTGTACACGTGGCGGACCCCCGCCGCGCGGGCGATCCGGCGGGCGCGGCCCAGAGTGTCCGCCGGGGTGCGCTCCTTGTCGAGCATGCGGTAGTCGGGGTGGAAGGCGGTGAAGTGGATCGGCACGTCCTGGCCGAGCTCCCGCACCACCCACTCCGCCATCCGGGTCAGCTCCTCCTCGGAGTCGTTCTCCCCCGGGATCAGCAGCGTGGTGATCTCGAACCACACCTCGGTCTCGTGGCGCAGGTAGCGCAGGGTGTCGAGGACCGGGCGGAGCTGCCCGGCGCAGTTGTGGTGGTAGAAGCGCTCGCTGAACGCCTTGAGGTCGACGTTCGCCGCATCCATGCCGGCGAAGAACTCGGGGCGCGCCTCGTCGGTGATGAACCCCGCCGTGACGGCCACGGTCTTGACGCCCGCCTCACGGCAGGCGGCGGCGACGTCGAGGGCGTACTCGGCGAAGACCACCGGGTCGTTGTAGGTGAAGGCGACGCTGGTGCAGCCCAGCTCCTGCGCCTTGGCCGCGATCGCCGCGGGGGTCGCGACCGCGGCCAGGGTGTCCATGTCGCGGGCCTTGCTGATGTCCCAGTTCTGGCAGAACGAGCAGGCGAGGTTGCAGCCGGCGGTCCCGAAGGAGAGCACGCTGCTGCCCGGATAGAAGTGGTTGAGCGGCTTCTTCTCGATCGGGTCCACGCAGAACCCGCTGCTGCGCCCCCAGGTGCTGAGCACCATCTCGCCGCCCACGTTCTCGCGCACGTAGCACATGCCGCGCTGCCCGGGGCGGGGACGGCAGAAGCGGGGGCACAGGTCGCACTGGATCCGCCCGTTGCCTAGGGAGCGCCACCAGCGGGCGGGGGCGGGGGCGGGCTCGTCCGGCGTCATCTTCTTGATCATCGGGCTCCAGCCTATCGCTCGGGCGCTGGTTCACCAGGCTCGCGCGCTGCACCTTCGACGCCGGGGCGCTAGAATCTCCCCTGGAGGCCGCCGCCATGGGTGAAGACGCCCGCCACATCCGCGAGCTCGAGACGCGCTGCCGTCTGCTGGAGCAGGCCTTCCTCCTCCAGCAGAAGCGCGTGTGGTCGCTCGAGATGCTCGAGCAGCTCGAGCGCGGTCGCGCCATGGCGAACGCCAGCAAGGAGGAGCGCGGGGCGACCCGGCAGCTGCTGGAGGGCAACCTGCGGGTGGCCAAGGAGGAGCTCGACCGGGTCGCGAACGACCTCGGCTACGAGAACCCCAGCGTGTTCAAGCTGATCGACCCCGAGTTCGTGTACGGCGCCCCGAGCAAGGAGGTCAGCGCCTCGCTCCGCCGCGAGCTGGAGGCGATCGACGCCCGCGAGCGGGAGGCGGGGACCTCGCACCTGTCGTGCATGCTGCGCGAGCTCAAGTCGCGGCACGACGACTTCCTCGAGGCGGTGGCGGAGCTCGTCCGCAAGGACGTGGAGCTGCACGCGGTGTGGGCCAGCCTGTCGGTGGGGGAGCAGGGTTAACCCCCTGTATTCAAGCGAGTTGCTCCCTGGGCGGGCCCGGGTTCCGTTCCCCCGGCCAGCGTTCTATCCTTAGACGGTCGAGGGGCGCCCATGAGCGATACGGTCCGCGAGATGAGGGAGTTCCAGCGCAAGGCAGATAAGCTCTTGCGCGAGCTCGGGTTGGCGCTGGAGAAGGCGCTGCTCGCCTTCCAGGACCCTCGCCCCAAGTCGAAGCCCTACGACAAGCGCTACAGCGACCTGTGCCGGGAGCTCGACAACTGGCTCAAGATCACCCCGCACGCCAAGGACTGGGTCGAGCTGGTCAAGCGCCAGCTCCGCAAGGAGATGGACAGCCTGGTCGACCGCGCCGAGCGGGCGCACCGCCAGCGGGGGAAGGTCGACGGCAACCTGCAGCGCCGCTACAACCAGGCCGTCGGGGGCGCGCTGTCCAAGGCGCCGGGGCAGGTGAGCGACGCCGCCAAGAAGCAGCTGGAGAAGTCGGTCCGCCAGCTCCTCGACCAGCAGCTCCCCTCCGAGGTGCCCGCCAACGTGCGGGCCACCATGACCCGGGAGCTGAGCACCTGGGCCAACAAGCAGCCCGTGGTCGAGGACGCCTTCTTCGTGGTCCAGAGCGCCGTCTCCGACGTCTCCATGTGGCTCCACGAGCGCCTCACGATCACGGGCGAGATCGAGACCACCCGGGTGATGGTGGCGCAGCAGAAGCAGATCAGCGAGCAGGACGCCAAGGCCGCCGACCAGAAGGTGGGCGCCCTGGCCAAGCGCAGCCAGGAGCTCGACAAGGCCGTCGAACGGCGCGTCAAGCAGAACCTGCAGCGGGTCTCCACCAAGGCCTCCTTCGACTTCGACCCCAAGCTGGTCCTCGACCCGTCGGTGAAGTACCTCAAGCAGGTCGAGACTCGCGCCGGGATCCAAATCCAGAGCCGCGACGTCAAGGTGGACCTGCGGGCCAAGGTGCAGGTGGTGAACCCGCTCCTCGACTCGCGGCAGGTCAACGCCAGCGCCAACGCCGACGTGGCGGTGCAGAACGGCAACACCCTCACCCGGTTCGGCGTGGGGGCCAACGCCACCGACCTGACCGGCAACACCGCCGTCGGCGCCAACGCCTACCTCAACTTCGACGTGGGCAAGAACGTCGACATCCGCACCCAGTACTCCAACACCTGGAAGGAGGGGGAGGGCTGGCAAGGCCACCAGGTCAAGGCCACCCTCACCTGGCGGTTCTAAGAGGGCGCGTTGACGGACAGCGGGGGCGGGGCGAAGAGCCCCAAGTTCGAGCTGCTGGTGGCGGGGTCCCCGGTCGATCCGGTGCTGGCCGAGTCCGTCAGCCTGCTGCGGGTCCAGCAGCACCTGGAGATGGCGGACGCCCTCGAAGTGCGCCTCGCCAACGACGACCTGAGCTGGAGCGAAGCGGACACCCTGGCCGAGGGGGTGGAGGTCGCCGTCAAGCTGGGGTACGAGGGCGACGATCAGCTCACGCAGGTGTTCAAGGGCGAGGTGGTCCGCCGCGACTGCGAGTTCCCCGAGCACGGCGGGGCGGTCGTGACGATCGTGGCCTACGACCGGGCGCACCGCCTCAAGCGCGGCCGCGTCAGCCGGACGTGGGTCGACATGAAGGACTCCGACGTGGTGAGCGAGCTCGCCGGCGAGGCGGGCCTCACCGCCGACGTCGAGGACACCTCGGTCGTCCACCCCTGGCTGTTCCAGAACGCCCAGACCAACCTGTCGTTCATCCGCGAGCGCGCCGCGCTGCTCGACTACGTGGTCGACGTCGACCGCGAGAACAGCAAGCTCTCCTTCAAGAAGGCGGTCGACTCCTCCTCGGTCGCCACGCTGAAGTGGGGCGTCAACCTGCTGGGCTTCAACTGCCGCATGACCACCGACGAGCAGGTGAGCAAGGTGATCGTGCGCGGCTGGGACATGATGGCCAAGGCGAAGCTCGAGGGCACCGCCCAGGCGAGCGACATCCGCTACCTCATGGGCGGCGCCGACAAGGGCGCCGCCCTGGCCGAGGCCACCTACTCCGCCCGGGAGGTGCTGTACACCGACCGGCCGATCTTCGTGGCGGCGGAGGCGACGGCCCTGGCCCAGGCGCGCCTCAACAAGCTGGCCGCGGGCTACTCGGCGGGGCAGGCCTACTGTCAGGGCGCGCCGGCGATCGAGGCCGGCGCCAAGGTCACCTTCGAGGCGATCGGCGAGCGCGCCGGCGGCGACCACTACGTGACCGGCGTCCTGCACCACTTCGAGCCGGGCGGCGGCTACTCGACCACCTTCGACTTCGTCCGCTCCACCGAGCGCCTCGCGCCAGGCGACGAGGCGCCGCCGCCCGACGCGCTCCCGCCGCGCGAGCAGGAGGAGTCGCAGGCGCCGGGCTTCGTCGAGATCACCGTCCGCGCCGACGGCGGCGTCTCGCTGGAGGGCGTGTCGTACGAGGTGGAGGTGCCGGGGCAGCCCACGCAGAGCGGCACCTTCGACTCGACGCAGACGATCCGGGTGGAGGGGATCAACGAGCCGGGCCAGGCGAAGATCACCTTCAAGCCGCCCGAGGACCTCGAGGCCGTCGGCGAGTAGCGGCGCCTCGGGGAAAGCCCGACCTGCAGGCACCTCGGCGTACCCTCTACGAATCGGCGCGCGCGCACTATCATGAGCGCGTCGGACTGGGTTCGTCCGACAGGAAGGTCGCCCATGGAGCCGCCGTTCCCGGATCGGACGAGCTACAAGGAGCAGCGCCGGCGCGAGGAGGCCAAGGCCGCTCGCGACGCCAAGGACAAGGCGAAGGAGGCCGAGGACGACGGCCTGTTCTTCGGCGCCTCCCCCTGGGAGAAGAAGGAGCAGCGGCAGACCAAGGACAAGCGCGGGATCAAGCTCGACGACCTCGACCTCAACGCGATCGATCGCGACAAGTACGACGCCCCCGAGCGGGTGGGCAAGACCCTGCGCCTGATCGACATGGCCATGGACGCCGACGCGCCCGCGCCCGCCAGGCCGCCCGGGAAGCGCCCGCCTGGCGCGCCGCCCCAGCGTCCCCCGCAGGGGAAGCGGCCCCCGCAACGCCCGCCGCAAGCCGGAGCGCGCCCGCCGCAGGGCGCTCGCCCGCCGCAGCGCCCCCCCGCCGGCGGCGCGCGTCCGCCGCAGCGTCCCCCCAGCGGCCCGCCCAGGCCCGCCCCGCCCCGACCCGGTCAGCCGCCCCCGCGCC
>JAWLGW010000065.1:0-13067 GCA_041690735.1 Planctomycetota bacterium | reverse complement strand
GCCTCGCCGCTGCCCGTCTGCTGCAGGCCCTCACCGCCGCCGTCGCCGCTGGCCTGCACCAGACCGGCCTCACCGCCCGGCGCCGGCTGGACCAGGCTGCCCACGCACCCCTGACAGATCAGGGCGAACACCAGGACGACAGCGAACAGGACCTTGATCGGACCGGGCATCGCGCACCTCTCTCGGCTGGGTCGCCCGGTCAGACGCGCGCGCGCGCTCAGGTTTCAATCGCCTGTCACTCGATCCGTAACTTCCGGCTCCACATGCCTTTTCGCGCCGCTGCCCGCCGCCCGGGCGCCTCAGTGCCGCTTATCGAGCCAGTTCGCCAGCTTTCCTGGCGCCCCCGCGGCCGGCGCGTAGGGTGAGCGCATGACCCGTCACCGCGCCGCCCCCCTGCTGCTCACCCTCGCGCTCCTCCCCGGCTGCTCGCACGTGATCGGGCAGGCGAACGGCGGCATCCCCCTGTTCGAGGAGGCTGGCGCCCCCGTGCGGCAGGCCTCGCTCGCCGCCAAGTACGCCGGGTGGGCCGCCGGCGCGCCCCTGGTGCTGGCGACGCTGCCGGTCGCCGCCTTGGCCTGGGCGACGCCGTGGGTCGACCTGCCGACCGCGATCGATATCGCCACCGCGCCCTCGCTGGCGCTGGGGTACGTCACGCAGGCCCTGATCGGGGCCCCGGCGTACGCGGCCCTGGGCTGGACCGACCAGCGGCCCGGCGTCGCCGAGGACGCGCCGCTGCGCGCGCCGACCCTGCCCGTCACGCCCTGGGGCCTGGTCGTCGACCACCGTCCCCAGGCGACGCCGGCCCGCCCACCTCGCCCCCTTCCGGCCGCGATCGCCGCCCGCTACGCCTTGCCGCCCGACCTCCCCCCGCGGGTCGCGGCGGAGCTCCGCGCCTCGGCCGAGCGCGGCGAGCGCCCCCGCCTGGCGCGGCTGGAGCGGTTCGAGGGCGCCCTGGAGTGGTACCCCGCCGACAGCGAGGCGCCGGCGCCGGTGGTGGTCATGACCCCTCCCAGCCAGGCCACCTTCGCCGCCCGCTACATGGCAAGCCGCTTCGCCGACCGCGGCCTGCACGCGGCGGTGCTGGCGCCGGACGGCGTGTTCCTCGACCCGGCGCTGGACGCGGCGGCGATCGAGCGGCGCCTGCGCGGGGCGGTGGTCGCGGCCCGGGCCGCGGTGCACGCCCTGGCCGCGCGCCCCGAGGTGGACCGGGTGGTGTTCCTGGGCGTCTCGGCCGGGGGCGTGTTCGGGACGATCCTGCTGGCGGCCGAGCCGCGCGTCGAGCGGGCGGCGCTGATCCTGCCGGGCGGCGACTTCCCCCACCTGGTGGCCCACAGCACCGAGTCCACCGTCACGGCCTACCGCGAGGCCTGGGCGGCGCGCGGCACGCCGCCCCGCGCCCTGGCCGCCTCCTTCGCCCGGGAGCTCGTCAGCGACCCGCTCCACCTGGCGCCCCACGTCGACCCCCGCCGGGTCCTCCTGTTCCTGGGGGCCTGGGACGAGAAGGTGCCGGTCGCGGGCAGCCTGGCCCTGCGAGACGCGCTCGGCCGCCCCGAGACCTACCTGCTGGCAGGCAACCATGAGACCGCCTCGCTGTGCTTCGGGTGGGTGCTGCGGGAGGCCGAGGCCTTCTTGCTGGACCGGTCACGGCAGGGCGCCCGGGCCACGTCTGGGGGAGCGGCTGATCGCACGCCGCGGTGAACGAGCCCCCCAGGGCGACGCGGCAGGGCGCCCGGAGCGCGCCTGCCTCGATTGAGACGCCTCTTCGCCCCCGACCCCGCCGCGCCGGACGGACGTCGGCTACCGCGCCCGCGCCAGCATCCGCTCCAGCGCCCGCTCGATCACGTCCACGCGGGCGGCGGCGCCGCGCGTCTCCTCGGTCAGGGCCCGCCGCCAGGCGCGAGCGCCCGGCAGCCCCGCGAACAGGTTGTGCAGGCCGCGGCTGAGCAGGTGCAGCCGCGCGCCCCGCTCCAGCCACTCGGCGTAGTACGGCAGCACGCCGCGCACGGCCGCCTCGCGCGTGGGCGCCGGGGCCTCCTCGCCGAACAGGCGCCGGTCCGCCTCGGCGAACAGGTAGGGGTCGTCGATCGCGCCCCGGCCGATCATGACCGCGTCCACCTGCTCGAGGTGCACGAGCGTCTCGTCGAGGGTCCGGATCCCGCCGTTGATCTCGACGGGCAGGTCCGGCCGCTCCCGCTTGAGGCGGTACACGTCCTCGTAGCGCAGGGGCGGCACCGTGCGGTTCTGCTTGGGGCTGAGGCCCTCCAGCCAGGCCTTGCGGGCGTGGACCGTGAACCGGTCGCAGCCGGCCGCCGCGACCACGTCCACGAACCGCAGCATGTCCTCGTACCGGTCGAGGTCGTCCACGCCGATCCGGTGCTTGACCGTCACCGGCAGGCGCGTGGCGGCGCGCATGGCGGCGACCGCCTCGGCCACCCGCTCGGGGCGCTCCATGAGGCTGGCGCCGAAGCAGCCCTCCTTCACCCGCGGGCTGGGGCAGCCCACGTTGAGGTTCACCTCGTCGTAGCCCCGCCCCTCGGCGACGCGCGCGCACTCGGCCAGGGCCGCCGGGTCGTCGCCGCCGAGCTGGAGCGCCAGGGGCCGCTCGACCTCCGAGTAGCCGAGGGCCCGCTCCCGGTCGCCGTGGAGGATCGCGCCGGTGGGGATCATCTCGGTGTACAGCAGGGTGCGGCGCGTCAGCTGCCGCAGCAGGACGCGGAAGTGCCGGTCGGTGGTGTCCATCATGGGCGCCACGCTGAGCGGCGGGGTGCGCCCCCGACGCGCGGGCGCCTCGCCCTCGGTCATGCGGCCAGGGTCGGGGGCAGGGGACAGCCGGTCAAGCCCTACGACCGCGCCGTCAGCAGCTCATCGAGGACCTGCTCGACCTCGTCGAGGCTCACCGGCTTGGCCAGGAAGGCGTCGAAGCCCGCCTCCTGGGCGCGGCGCTGCGAGCGCGGCTCGCCGTAGCCGCTGAGCCCCACCAGCAGCACGCCCTCCAGGGCGGGGTCCTGCCGCAGCGCCGCCGCCACCTCGTAGCCGCTCCGGTCGGGCAGGCCGATGTCGCAGATCACCGCCTGCGGGCGCAGCGCGGCCGCGAGCGCCAGCGCCTCGGCCCCGGTGCGCGCCAGCGCCACCTCGTGCCCCACCGTGCGCAGCAGGGCGGCGAAGTTGTCGCCGAAGTCCTCGTTGTCCTCGACCACCAGCACCGAGACCGGCGACGACAGGTCGGCGGCGCCCGCGCTCGCCTCCTGGCTCGCGCTGAGGGGGAGCCGCACCCGCAGGTCCGCGCCCCGCCCGGCGCCTTCGCTGTGCGCCCAGACCTCGCCGCCGTGCAGCTCCACCAGCCCCTTCACCAGCCCCAGCCCCAACCCTCGCACGCCGGCCGGGCGGTCGCCGCCGCCGCCGACCGCTGCGAACGGCTCGAACACCTGCCCCGCCAGCTCCGGGTCGAACCCCGCCCCCGAGTCGCGCACCGAGACCGCCGCCTGCTCGCCCTCTCGCGTGGCCCGCAGTCGGACCCAGCCCCGGGGCGGGGTCTGCTCGATCGCGTTGGCCAGCAGCAGGTCGACGACCTGCTCGAGCCGGGCTCGGTCGCCCCGCACCCACAGCGGCTCTTCCGGAAGCTCCACGGCCACCGCCACGCCGTTCGCCTCGGCTTCGGGCTGCCGCGCCGCCGCTCGCGCCTCGAGCAGCGGGCGCAGGTCGAGCCGCTCCCACTCCAGGGTGAGGGTCCCCCGCGCGATCCGGTGCACGTCGCTGAGCTCGTGCAGGATCTGCCCCAGGGCGCGGGTGTTGCGATCGACCACCTCGCGCACGCGCTCCAGGACCGCGCCGTCGGCGCGGGTGCGCGCCAGCAGGTCGCTGGCGCTCTGCAGCGCGGCGAGGGGGTTCCGCAGCTCGTGGACCAGGGTGGTGATGAACTCGTCCTTGCGGCGGTGGCTCTCCTCGAGCAGGGCGTGGTCGCGGCGCAGGACCTCCAGCTCCGCCCGCTGCGCCACGTACGCCTCGTGCTCCTCGGGCGCGAGCTCGGCCCGGCCTGCCTCGGGGTCGCGCAGCACCGCCTCGGCGAGCTCGCTCCGCTCGCGCAGCAGCCCCTTGACGTCCCCCTCCAGCTCGAGGTCGGGGTGCACCAGCGTCCAGTAGTGGGCCGCGCGCACGAAGGCCAGCAGCCCCAGCAGGTGCTCGTGGCGCCGCGGCCCCAGCGCGCGGCGCAGGGCCCGCAGCGGGCGCTCGGCGCGGCCGGGGTGCAGGAAGGCCTCGGTGCAGCAGGCGACGATCGCCCGCTCGAGGTCCGAGCCGCCGGCCGGCCAGTCACCGATCTCCTCCGGCAGGGCCTCGAGCTGCTCCACCCGCGCCGCGAGCTCACGCGGGTCGGCCGGCGGCTGCTCGAACAGGGCCAGCGCCTCGCGCAGGACGAGCGGCGGACAGTGGGGGTCCCCCGCCACCTGCCCCATGCCCAGCAGGTAGCCGCAGTGGCGGGCCGCGCTGTACCGGTCCCGGCAGAAGCGCGACAGGTAGGTGAACAGCCGCTCCTTGAACAGGGAGGGCAGGGGGTTGTCGAGGTAGGTCCGCTCGGCGAACCGCCACAGCCCCTCGACGACCTCGGGCGCGCTGGACGCCGAGCCGAACAGCGTGGGCCGGTGCCCCAGCCGTCGCTCGATCTCCTCGTGCAGCCGCGCGAAGTGCAGCGCCCGAGCCTGCTGACGCGCGTCGACCATGCGCCACCTCCTTGGCACGGCGCAGAGCCCCATTGTCCCCCCGGCGCGCCGGGCGCGAAGGCACCGCGCGGCCGCCGATCGCCCTGGGACGCGGCGAGCCGGGGACCTCCGGGTCGCATGGGATGCGCCGGCCTCTGAACCGACCTGGGGTGTCGCGCTGCGCGGGCCGCCGCCTCTCGGCTCCTGGCGCGCCGGGACAGGGCACTCGAGCTGAGGGCTGACCGCTGACCCCTGAGGGGGGTCTCGCCCGCAGCCGCTCGCTGATCGCGGCGGCCCGCCTCAGCGGGGGGGGCGCGCCCGGTAGCGGTCGTACAGGCGCTGCTGCTTGTCCTCCAGGGACACCTCCCGTCCCGCGATCCAGGCCCGGGTCACCCGCGAGCGGCTGTCGAGAAACGGCCGGTCGCAGGCGATCAGGGTGGCGTCCTTGCCCGGCTCGATCGAGCCGACGCGGTGAGCCACGCCCAGGATCTCCGCCGCGCCCACGGTGAGCGCCCGCAGGGCGGCGGCCTCGGGCAGCCCGTGCCCCACGGCCAGGGCGGCGTGGCGCTTGAGGTTTCGCGCGTTGGCGGCGTCGAAGGGGCTGCCGCCGGTGGAGAAGGCGAACCGGACCCCCGCCTCGTGCAGGCGAGCCGCCGCGCGGAAGGGAGTGTCCACCGCCTCGTGCGCTCGCAGCGGCAAGCGCGCCACCGGGCCGAGCACGACCGGCACGTCGAGCAGCAGCAGCTGATCGGTCACGCGCCAGGCGTCGGCGCCGCCGAGGAGCACCAGGCGCAGGTTCTGGCGCTTGGCCCAGTCGAGGGCGGCGCGGATCTCCGTCAGCCGGTTGGCGGTCACCCCCACGGGCATGCCCCCGTCCACCACCTCTCGCATGGCGTCCCACTGCACGTCCTCGTCGGGCGGCTCAGCCCCGGCGGAGGTGCGGGCCCTCCAGTAGGCGGCGGCGTCGGCGAACGCCTCCTCGATCGCGCGCAGGGACTCCTCGCGGGCGCGCACCTGCTCGGCCGCGTCCTTGCCGGGGCGAGGGACGACGCGCATCCCGGGCCAGCGCAGGTGCAGGAACACCGGCGCTCGCACCGTCATGTCCTCGTAGGTCCACCCGTCGGTGGCGATCAGCGCGCGGCTGCCGGCGATCACTCCGCTGCGCGCGGCGATGTGAGCCAGCAGCACCCCGCCGGTCCGCGCCACCGGCAGCAGCTCCGAGTCGGGGTTCACCGCCTGTTCGACCCGCAGGTTGGGGTTGATCGGACCGACCTCCCCCAGGTCCACGGTCCCGGCCACGCTGCTGATCTCGGCCAGCCCCACCACGGTGTCGGCGTCGATCAAGCCGGGGTACAGGTGCTGCCCCGTCAGGTCGATCCGCCGCACCTCGGCCGGCAGCCGCAGGTCGCGAGCCACGGCGCGGATCCGCCCGCCCTGGATCAGGACCGTCGCCGCCCCCGCGGGGCCGACCACGGGGTGCACCGTGGCGCCCTCGAGCGCCACCAGCGGCCCCTCGTGCTGCGCCGCCGCGGGCGCCGCCAGAACGAGCGACAGAGCCGCCGCAGCGGCGGACGCCGCGTCGAGCCTCGCCATTACTCCCCCTCCCGCTCGCCGCAGCAAGCGTGCGCTGCCTCACCGTGGGCGTCCGCGTGCAGGCCGCCGAAGGTCGCCCGCCACCGGGCACCGTCCTCCGCCCCGGGGGCGAAGCGCGCGGCGCGCGCGGCCGCCAGCAGACGCGCGCGCTCCTCCTCGCCCCGGGCGTGGGCCGCGGCGTCCCCCTGCCGGTCGTACAGGCGCTGGCCGCCGATCCAGGTCTGCAGGCACAGGGAGGTCGGCTGGAGCGGGTGACCGCTCCACACCGCGAAGTCGGCCTCCTTGCCCGGCTCGAGGGAGCCGATCCGGTGGTCGAGCCCCAGCTGCCGCGCCGGGTTGAGGGTCACCAGCGCCAGCGCCGCCTCGTCCGACAGCCCGCCGTAGCGCACCGCCTTGGCCGCCTCCAGGTTGAGCCGGCGCGCCATCTCGGCGCTGTCGGAGTTGAACGAGACCAGCACCCCCCGGTCGTGCATCAGCGCGCCGTTGTGGGCAATCGCGTCGTACACCTCGAACTTGTAGGCCCACCAGTCCGAGAAGGTGGACGCCCCCGCGCCGTGGGCCGCGATCTCGTCGGCGACCTTGTACCCCTCGAGCACGTGCTGGAAGGTGCCGACGGTGAAGCCGAACTCCTCGGCCAGGCGGATCATGGCGAGGATCTCGTCCTGCCGGTAGCTGTGGCAGTGGACCCGGCGCTTGCCCGCCAGCACCTCGCTCAGGGCCTCGAGCTGCAGGTCGACCCGCGGCGGCACGGCGGCGGGGTCGGCCGCCGCGGTCAGCCGCCAGTCGGCCAGCTGGCGCTGGTAGTTGCGGGCCGCCTGGAAGCGCTCGCGGATCGACTCCTGCACGCCCATGCGGGAGGTCGGGTAGCGCGCCGGCCAGCCGGGGCCCCAGTTGCTCCGCTTGGGGTTCTCACCCAGGGCGAACTTGATCCCGGGCGGCGCCCCGGCCATGAGGAGCGCGTGGGCTGGCTGACCCCACTTGAGCTGGAGCACCGCGCTCTGGCCGCCGATCGGGTTCGCGCTGCCGTGGAGCAGGTTGGCGGTGGTCACGCCGCCGGCGAGCTGACGGTAGATCTGGATCGTCTCGGCGTCGATCACGTCCGCCAGCCGCACCTCGGCGGTGCAGCTGCGGGTGCCCTCGTTGACCATGCTGTCGGAGAAGGCGTGGGAGTGGCAGTCGACGATCCCGGGGGTGATGTGCGCCCCCGCGGCCGACACCACCGTCGCGCCAGGCGCCTGGAGGTCGTAGCCGACCTGCACGACGCGGCCGCCCTCGACCAGCAGGTCGGCGTCCTCCAGGGTCCCCTGCGGCCCCAGCGTCCACACCGTGGCGCCTCGCAGCAGGACCGGCCCTGCGGGCGCCGCGGCCGGCCGCGGCGGCCAGCTCGCCCACTCCCCCGCCGCCAGCGTGGGCAGCTCCACCGGCGCGGCGGACGGGTTCGCCTCCTCGCCCTTCGGGTCCTCGCCGGGCGCCTCCAGCCGTCCTCGCACGGCGCGCTCGGGGCCGGCCTCGCCTTGCTCCTCCAGGCGGCCCCTCAGCAGCCGGCCCCGGACCCGCGCCACCAGCGCGACCGCGCCCTGGCGCCCCAGCAGCTCGCCCGGCAGGCGCAGCGAGAGGCGATCGCGCCACAGCTGGGGCGGATCGAGCTCCCGCCACTCGGGCTCCGCGGCGGCGCCGCCGCTGGCCTCCGGCGCTGCCGCGCCCTCCGCCGGGGCGACCTTGGCCGCGAGCGCCCCTCGCTCGTGCTTCAGCTCCACGCGCAGCGGGTGCCCGGGCACGTCGAGGCGCCACACGCCGGCCAGGTCCGCCGGCGCCGGCGGACCGAGCGCGGTGGGGTAGCGGGGCCCGTCGACCCAGGTCTCGACGACTCGGCTGTGCTCCCCCCACAGGGGCCCGTCGCACACCGTGAGGTTGGCGATCGCGCCCGGGGCGATCACGCCCAGCTGCGGCGCGCGCAGCAGCGCCGCCGGCGCGGTGGTGAACGCCGCCAGCGCGGCGTCCTCCGACAGGCCGCGCTCGATCGCCTGACGGACCCGAGCCCGGAAGCGCGCCCGGTCGGTCAGCCCGTGCGAGGTGAGGGCGAACCGGACGGCGCCCCGCTCCAGGGCGGCCGGCACCTCGGGCGCGTAGTGCCACGCTCGCAGGGCGTCGCCCTCCACCTCCAAGGCCTCGTCCTCGCTCTCCCAGCGGGGCGGCGGCGGGAAGTTCACGCTGAGGATCAGGGGCGCCGCGGTCTCGATCACCTCGTCCAGCCAGCGGCCGTCAGCGTGGCCCAGCACCACCCACGGCACCAGCTCGAACTCCCGCAGCACGCGCACGCTCCGCAGCAGCGCCTGCTCGTCCTCGGCCTCCACGCACACCGGCAGCGTCCCCTCCAGGGCGGGCGCCAGCGCGGCCAGGGAGACGTCCACCTGCGGGCGCTCCTGCCCGAGGGGGCTGCGCCGGTAGGCGGACCAGGCGGCCAGGTAGTGCTCGGCGTCGACCAGCGTCTGACGGACGAGCGCCACCGCGCCCATGCGCGAGTGCGGATACGTCTTCACGCCCCAGCCGGCCTGCTCGAACGCCAGGTGGTGGGCCACGTCGGCGGCGATCACCTGCTCCCGCGATGCGCCGTCGCGCAGGGTGACCAGGGCGCTGGTCCCGCGCACGATCCCCTCGCCCGGCGTCACCAGGGCGGCGGTGAAGCCGGCCGCCCGCAGCGCGCGCAGGCGCTCGGGCTCGAGGGCCAGCCGCTCGACCGCCCGTCGCTCGGGGCGCACCTTGGGGTTCGCGTGTCGCGCCCCCTGCTCGGGGGGCCCGGCGGTCTGCGGCCCCTCGCCCTCCGAGGCGTCGCCGCGCTCGACCAGGGGCAGGTGGGGCTCGATCAGCCCGGGGTAGATCGTGAGCCCGTTCGCGTCCCACACCCGGGCGTCGGCCGGCGGCAGGACCCCCTCGCCCACGGCCTCGATCAGGCCGTCGCGGAGGATCACCGTGGCGCGCTCCAGGCGCAGGCCCGGCCGCGGCACCACGGTGGCCCCGACCAGGGCGTGCACCCGGTGCGGCGCGCCGCCCGGGCTGTCGGCGGGGTCGTCGGCGCGCGCCGCGCTGAGCAGCAGCGCCGACGCGAGCAGTGACGGGACGAGCGCGCGGACGAATCGAGCTCCCATGCGGCCTCCCAGGCGGGCGCCGAGTCTAACCGCTAGCGAGGAACCGTCAGCGAACGCCTGGCGCCTCGAGCAGCCCGCGGTACAGGGCCGCGTACCGGTCGGCGACCGCGTCGCGGGAGAAGCGCTCCATTACGGTTTGGCGGGCCGCGCGGCCCAGCGCGGTCAGGTCCTCGCTCCCCAGGCGGGCGAGGCCCGCGGTGAGCGCGGGCAGGTCGTCGGCCTCGATCAGCAGGCCGTTCACCCCCTCCTCGATCACGTCCTCGCAGCCCGAGATGCGGGTGGTCAGCACCGGCAGCCCGCAGCCCATGGCCTCCAGCACCGCGTTGGGCAGGCCCTCGATGGTGCTGCACAGGACGTAGCCGTCGGCCGCCCGCAGGCGGTCCTCCACGTCGTCCACGAAGCCGGGGAGGGCGACGGCGCGGTCCAGGCCCAGGGCGCGCGTCCGCCGCCGGACCTGCGGCATGAGCGGCCCGTCCCCCAGCAGCTCGAGGTGCAGGTCGGGGGCGGCGGCGCGGGCGGCCGCCAGGGCCTCGAGGAGCAGCAGGGGCCGCTTGCGCTCCACCAGGCGTCCCACGAACACCACCGTCCGCCCGCGGTAGCCCAGTCGCTGGCGCAGCGCGCGCCGCTCCTCCCCCTCGGCGGGGCGGAACCGCCGCTCATCCACGATGAACGGGATGCGGGTGATCGCCGCCGCGGGGAACCCGTCCCGGCGCAGGGCGTCCTCGATCCGGCTGGAGATCGCCACCGTGTGGCTCCCCCGCAGCAGGCGCAAGAACAGGTCGCCCAGGCCCAGGTAGCGCCCGCGGAAGTCGCCGGCCTCCACCCCCTGCCCGGTGGCCATGGGCTGGGCCACCACCGGGAGCCCCAGGCGGCGGGCCAGCGGCGCCAGCAGGATCAGCGGCAGGCTGGCCCCCTGCGAGTGCAGCAGGTCCAGGTCGCGCCGGCCGCGCACCAGGGCCAGCGCGGCGCTGGCGGTGTAGCCGAGGGAGATCGACAGGTTCTTGAGGCTGGCCCGCTCGAGGTCCATGGTCCCCGGGAAGGGCGCCGGGAGCCGGAGCACCCGCACCTGTGGCGGGAGGTCGGGCAGGCGGACGCCGCGGATCGCCCGGGCGAGGACCACCACCTCGAACCCCCGCTCGACCAGGCACCGCGACAGGAGCACCGCCTGCCGGGCGGGGCCGCCCCGCGACTCGTCGATCAGCTGGGAGAGGATGCAGATCCGTGGACCTCGCGCGGGCGCGGTCAGCGGGAGCCTACTCCTCGGAGCTCTCGGCGCCGTTGCTCTCGGCGGCGGCGGCGCGCTGCCTCGGGACGAGGCCCTGGACCAGGACCTTCTCCTCGCCCTCGAAGCGGGCCTGCAGGCGGCGGCTGTCGAGGATCCGGGTCACCTCGCCGGTGCCGAACGCCTTGTGCTGCAGCCGCTGCCCCACCTCGTAGTTGCCCTGCGGGGTGTAGGCGACCACCTCGGGCTCTGGCTCGGCCGGCGCGGACTGGGGCTTGGGCTCGGGGAGCGGCGCCTCGTGCCCGAGGAGCTTGGCCACCTCGCGCACCACCGCCGGGGGCAGGGTCTCGGGCTTCGCCCAGCTGAGGGCGTGCTCCTTGGGCAGGTGCGCGTCGCCCTCCAGCACGTCGGAGGCCTCGAGCAAGGAGGCCTCCTTGATCTTGGCCTCGACCAGCGCCGCCAGCAGGACCGTGAGGGTCTCGGCCGCGTCGTGGCCGCGCTCGGTCAGCCACTGGGCGAGCCGCGGCAGGACCTCGCGGAAGGCGTCCACGCAGGGGCGCACGTCGTCCTGCAGGATCACCACCCCACCGCTGCGCCCTTCGAGGCAGCGGGCCGGCACCTGGTCGGGCAGGCCGCTCGGCACGCCCTCCAGGGCGCGCCCCTCCTCGTCCCGCAGCAGGACCGCGGGCGACTTGAGGTAGGGGGCCAGCTCGGGAAAGGCGGCCGGATCGATGTGCGAGAAGCCGGCCGCGCGCGACACGAACGCCGGGCGCAGGTGCGCCACGAACTGTCCGAAGGCGGCGATCAGGCTGCGCTGGGTCGCCTCGCCGTCGAGCTCACGCGCCGCCTGCTCCCAGGCGACGCGGGTGTCGTCGAACAGCTTGTGGAGCGCCGTCCACGAAGGACCCGAGGCGTCCGCGGCGTCGAGCAGCTCACGGACCAGGTCTTCGCTGCCCCGAACGGCGGGCAGGAAGCGGCTGCGGAACTCGCGGTCCGCGAAGAAGAGATGGTACGAATAGGCGTGTTCCTGGCTCACGCGGGGACTGTACCACCGCCAGGAAGTGCCAACCAGTGTGGTTCGCGGGGGGGGGCTTCGCCCCCCAGAGGCTCCGCGTCGGCGCGGTTGCTCGCCCCCGGCGGGACGTCTATCCTGGCAGCAGTCGGCGGGAGGCCCCATGCGGCGGAAGGGCGTGCGGGTGGGTTCGATGCGAGGATCGGCATGACGCCGCCCGGAAGGCGCCCCCCGCAGCGAGGGGGACCCGGGGGCGGTCGCCGACCTCCTCCACGGCGTGGGCCGGGTCCCGGCCCCGGCGGCGGTCCCCCGCCGCGCGGCGGGCCGCCCCAGCGCGGACGCAGGCCCCCCCCGCAGGGCGCGCGTCGCCCCCCCTCGGGGCGCCGGCCGCCGCCTCCCGGGCATCCCGACGACCCGACCAACGGACGCGGGCAGAAGCAGTTCGAGATCCGCCGGGGGCGCCGCCGGGGCGAGGACGACGACTATCAGGAGGACGCTCCCCTGGGGCCGGTGATCCTGCCGCAGTCGATCACCCAGGAGGCCGAGGACGAGAACTTCAAGAAGCGGTTCGGCACCGAGGAGGTGATCGACTTCGAGAAGCGCCACGGCGCGGTGCACCTCATGCAGTCGGCCGGCGCGACGGGCCCCGACATCAAGCGCAAGGGCGCGGCGCTGCTGCTGTTCCTGCTGCTGCTGGCGGCTGGAGCCTACGCGATCCACGTGAAGATCGGCTTCCCGGCGCTCCTGGAGAAGCTCGGCGGCTGAGGGAGCTGCCGCTGCAGCGACGGCTCCTCGAGAGCCTGCGCGAGGCGAGCAACCAGCCCGGTAGCTATCGCCCGGGCCCGGGGAGGAGGCGCCCCCGGTCGCTCCCCGCCGCGACCGGGCGGTGCAGGCGCAGCTGCTCTCCGGCCCGGACCCCATGAGCCCGCACCGGCGAGCTGCCCACCCCCGACAGGCGGGTGCGGGTGGTGCGCGGGTGACGCTGGCCGG
Organism: Planctomycetota bacterium; assembly: GCA_041690735.1. Taxonomy (GTDB): domain Bacteria; phylum Planctomycetota; class J058; order J058; family J058; genus JAWLGW01. Next base: position 410 of record JAWLGW010000065.1, on the reverse strand, counting down.
CGAAGCGATCGAGGCCGGGGTCGCCGACCCACACCAGGCCCCGCTCCTCGCTCTGCTGGGTGCTCGCCCGCAGCTGCCGGCGGAAGCCGCTCAGCACGCCGTCGATGTACTCGCGCTTGGCCGAGCGGTCGGTGATCCCGTGGGCGCGCTTGTAGCTGCGCCACAGCGCCTCGCACTGGCGCACCAGGCAGTCGTGGACGTACTCGGCCATCTCCACGTTGGCGCGGGTCCCCATGACCTCCAGCCGGTGGCCGCGCACGCCCGTGCGCACCACGAAGCTGTCGATCCAGATGCACTGCACGAAGAAGAACTCCTGCAGGATCCCGGCGATCACGTACCGGTAGTGAGCGATCCGGCCCGAGCTGGGCCCGACGAAGCGGTGCGCGTAGCCGCGCCCCTCGAGGCGCACC
>JAWLGW010000064.1:0-13095 GCA_041690735.1 Planctomycetota bacterium | reverse complement strand
CTGATGGACTTCGGGATCGCGCTGATCCGCGACCTCGACGAGTTCGAGGCGAACGTGTTCTCCACCAGGGAGGGCGGCGTCACCGGCACGCCGGAGTACATGTCGCCCGAGCAGGCGGCGGAGGAGACGCTCACCCCCTCCTCCGACCTCTACTCGGCCGGGATCGTGCTGTACGAGATGCTCTCGGGGCGGCTGCCCTACGCGTCCGAGACGTCGGCCGGCTTCACCAACTGCCACATCCTCGAGGACCCGCTGCCGCTGACACAGGCGGACCCCGCGCTCAAGGCCCTGCCCGAGGAGGTGCCCCGCCTCGTCATGCGCCTGCTCGCCAAGACCCCCGCCGACCGGCCCGTCGACGCGGCGGAGGTGGCCGCGGCCCTGGCGGCGGCGCTCCCCAAGGTCAAGGACCGGGGCACCTCTCGAATCCTCAGCTTTCTCGGCTGGCGCGGCGGCAAGTAAGATCCCCCCCCATGGGCACTCCGCGCATCTCCGCCTTCAGCAACGTCCCCCGCACCGGCGTCATCTACGTCACCACCGAGGCCGCGCGCTGCGGCTGGCGGAGCGGCGACCCCTCCTGGGCCAACCTCGGGCAGGGCTCGCCCGAGACCGGGCCGCTCGAGGGCGCGCCGCCGCGGGTCGAGGCGATCGAGCTCCGCAAGGGCGACCACAGCTACGCGCCGGTGGCCGGGCACCCCGAGCTGCGCGAGGCGGTGGCGAACCTCTACAACACGCTGTATCGCCAGGGCAAGAAGTCCCAGTACACCGCCGAGAACGTATGCATCTCGGGCGGCGGCCGGGCAGCCCTGACCCGCGCCGTGGCGGCCCTCGGCCCGGTGAACCTCGGCCACTTCCTGCCCGACTACACCGCCTACGAGGAGCTGCTGTCCCTGTTCCGCGGCTTCACGCCGATCCCGATCCTCCTCGATCGCGACAAGGGCTACGCCTTCTCGGCCGCCGACCTGCGCCGCGAGATCCTGGGGCGCGGCCTGGGCGCCGTCCTGTTCTCGAACCCCACCAACCCCACCGGCACCCACGTCCGCGGCGACGAGCTCGACCGGTGGGTGGCCACCGCCCGCGACCTCGACTGCGCCCTGCTCCTCGACGAGTTCTACTCCCACTACGTGTGGAGCGAGACCGCGAGCGGCCCGGTGAGCGCGGCGGCCCACGTGGAGGACGTGGACCGCGACCCGGTGGTGATCTTCGACGGCCTGACCAAGAACTGGCGCTACCCGGGCTGGCGCGTCACCTGGACCGTGGGGCCCCGCCACGTGATCGAGGCGGTCTCCAGCGCGGGCTCCTTCCTCGACGGCGGCTGCAACGCCCCCCTGCAGCGGGCGGCCGCGCCCCTCCTCGAGCCCGAGCGCGTCCGGCAGGAGTACCTCGCCATCCGCAAGGCGTTCCTCGACAAGCGCCGCCTGGTCGTGGAGCAGGCCCGCGACATCGGCCTGGTCCTCGACGCCGAGCCGGCCGGCACCTTCTACGCGTGGGTCTCGCTGGAGCAGCTGCCGCCGCCCCTCAACGAGGGCATGACCTTCTTCCGCCGCGCCCTGGAGTGGAAGGTGATCTGCGTCCCGGGCGAGTTCTTCGACGTGAACCCGGGCAAGCGCCGCCCCGGCAACCGCGGCGCCCGCTTCAGCCAGCACGTGCGCATCAGCTTCGGCCCCTCGCGCACCACGGTCGAGCGCGGCCTGGAGCGGCTGAAGTCGATGATCCCGCGGGTGTAGCCGCTAAGGCCGCCGCATCTCCTGCGACTCCTCCTCGTCGCGGCGGCGGGCCGCCTCCATGAGGACCGAGGAGATCGAGGCATCGAGCTCGGGGATGAAGCCCTGGGGCAGGCGGGGCTGGAAGTCGAACCGGCCGCCCGAGGCGGCGAGCAGGGCCGCCACCGCGTCCTGGCCGCGGCGGCCGTCGGCGGTGATCGCCGCCTTGAGGCGGCCGTCCTGGAAGGCGAGGTGGCCCGACAGGCGCTCCCCGCGCACCGCCAGCGTGCCGCTCTTCTTGTTGAACTCGACCATCTGCAGGAACTCCATCAGCTCGTCCCCGCTGAACACGCCCGAGATCCCGCCCGCCTCGACCGGTCCGCGCCAGGTGGAGTCCATGCCGCCGGGGGCCTTCTCCAGCGACAGCAGCAGCTCGGGGTCGCCCTTGAAGCCGGGCACCCCCAGCAGCTCGACGATGCAGGCGCCGATCGCCTGCTCCAGCTCCACGGCGGTGGGGAAGCGCTGCTCGCGCTCGTAGGCCATGGCCTTGGCCAGGAGCTTGCCGACTTGGGGCGGGAGGCCTTCGGCCCTGGTGGGGTCGAAGGCGGGCAGGGTCCCCCCCAGGACCTGGCTCATGAGGTCGAGCTCGGCCATGTCGTGGTAGGGCGGCTTGCCGGTGAGGGTGTGGAACAGCGTCGCTCCCAGGGAGTACAGGTCGGCGCGGTCGTCCGCCTCGCGGGCGTTCTTGACCTGCTCGGGCGGCATGTAGCGCACCGTCCCCAGGGTCTCCTCGGGGCCGGTGATGTCGCCGGTCAGGGCCCACAGGTCCTTGGCCAGGCCGAAGTCCATGACCTTGGGCGCCCCCTGGGGATCGATCACGATCCCGCCCGGCTTGAGGTCGCGGTGCACGATCCCCTGCGCGTGCGCCACCTTGAGCGCTCGCGCCACCAGCAGCCCCACGCGCAGGCCGGCCTTGAGGGGCAGCGGCCCCTTGCGCTCCAGGTGGCCCAGGAGGAGCTCCCCCTCGACGTGCTCCATGACGATGTAGATGGCGCCGTCGGTCTTCCGGATGTCGTAGATCTCCACCACGTTGGGGTGGCGGACCTTGGCGGCGGCCTTGGCCTCGGTCTGGAAGCGGGCGATCTTCTTGGCGGAGACGCCCGACACCAGCGGCAGCGCCTTGATGTCCACCAGGGTGTCGAGCCCCACCCGGCGGGCGCGGAACACGGGGCAGATCCCGGCCGAGAGGGGGCTCTTCTCCTCGACCTTGAACCCCTCCTGGGTGAGGATCGCCGCCAGCTGCTGCTCGGTCTGGCTGAGCGCCTGGTGGTGGAGCACCGCCGCGCACTCGGCGCACACGAACTGGCTGCCCAGCTCGAACACCTGCCCGTCCTCGCAGCGGGCCATGGAGACCATGCGGTTGCAGCGCTCGCAGCGCAGGTCGAGCTGCTGCGAGGCGCGCAGGTCGAAGTCGGCTCGGATCGCGACCCCGCCGAGCTGCACGATGTCGCCGGGGCGCAAGGCGACGCGGCTCACCCGGCGGCCGTTGACGAAGGTCCCGTTGGAGGAGCCGAGGTCCTCGAGGACGACGCCCTGCTCGCCCAGGCTGACCGCGCAGTGGCGCCGCGACAGGCGGGGCGAGTTGACGTACAGGTCACACTGGCGGGAGCGCCCGATCACGAGCTGGCTCCCCTGGCGCAGCTCGAAGCGCCGGGCCCCCTGGCCGGCGGTGAAGGTGATCGGGCAGGTGCGCACGGCGGCCTCGCTCGAGTCCAGGCTGGGAGGACTCTACCGCAACGGGGCCCGGCGCAGCAACGCGGCCGGCCGCGCGCTGCGTGACGTGCAGGGGGCCTGCAGGTGTGGAGGTGCGCTGAGCGCCCTCAGCCCAGCCCGTCGCCGGCGCGCACCCGCTCCAGCAGGTCGGGGTCGAGGTCGCCCAGGGCCTGCAGCAGGGGCGCCAGCTCGGGGGACAGGTTCTCGATCGTGACGCCCCCGTCGGGGTCGATCGTGATGCGGTCGTCGAAGCCGGCGGCGGCCGCCCGGGGGAGCGCCCGCCCTCGCGTCGGCCTGGGGGGAGGCTCGACCCGCCCCGGTCCGACCAGGTCCAGCGGCAGGCGGGCGGCGTGCTCCCGGGCTGGGGCGAGCTCGGCGGCGCTCGGGCGGCGGTCCCAGGCGGTGCCCGCCACCTCGGGCACCGGACGGTACTGGTCCATGAGGTTGACGCGGACCCCGGGCAGGTGCTCCGCCAGCCAGTCGAGCGCGGGCAGGGCGCAGCACTCCACGTGACCGGGCAGCACCAGGTGGCGCACCACGAGGTAGGCTTCGCCCGCCACCCGCAGCAGGTTCTCCTGCGCGACGGCCAGGGAGCCCTTCACCGCCGAGCCGGCCCGGGCGCAGGCTTCGCTCCCATACTTGAGGTCGGCCACGTAGGCGTCCACCACGCCCTCGAGCAGGTCGTGCGCCTCCGGGGTGGCGCTCATGTTCGAGTTCCACACCACCGGCACCGAGGCGGCGGTCCGCTGGAGGGCCTGCAGGATCGCGGGCAGGTTCACGTCCGGCAGCCCGCCGATGAAGCTCACGCTGAGGGCCCCCGCCTCCCGGCGCGCCTCGAGCGAACGCGCCAGCCGCTCGGGCGCCACCTCGGCGTGCTGCCCCGGCCGGTCCACGTGGGTCCAGTCCGAGCAGTAGGCGCAGCGATAGTTGCAGCCGGCGAGGTACACCGCGTGGGTGGGGATCAGCTCCAGCTCCTCGCCGAGGTGCAGGAAGTCCTGGTAGGGGCGCAGCCCCGCGCCCAGGCCGCAGGCGCCCGTCCCGGGCGAGGGCGCGCCGGGGCGGCGGTCCACCGGGCAGCGCAGCCAGCACAGGCGGCAGGGGCCGAGCAGGCGCTGCCCCAGCTCCACCTTGAGGTCGAGCAGGCTCGCCTCGCCGGCGTCCGGGGACGAGGGGGTCCCCCGGCGAACCGCGCCCATGGCGGTCCGGTGCGCCGCCCACAGGCTGGCCTCGTCGGCGGTCGTCAGCGCCCCCAGGGGGAGCCCCGCCGCCGCCGCCGCCGCCTGCCGGTAGCCGGCTGGCTCCTCACCCCGGGCCCGCCGGGCGAACCGCTCGAAGCTGCCCTCCACACGGCCTACTGTAGCCGCAAAGCCTACAATGGCGGGCTTCAGGCGGCGCGATGGCGGCGGGGAGTTCCTTTTGACGCGGAGCGTCGCGGCGCTTAGCATCGCCCGCCTTCACCCGATCTTCAGCCCCCAGGTGGCGCTATGACGACGACTGCCGAGGCCCAGGCCCCCTCCTCGACCGGCACCGCGACGACCCTCAACCATCTGTTCCTCGAGCGCGCCCGCACCATGCCCGACCGGGTGGCGCTCCGCCGCAAGGTGGACGGCGTGTGGGAGGACGTGAGCTGGCGCGGCTACAAGGAGGCCGCCACCAAGATCGGCCTGGCCCTCAAGAAGCTCGGGCTCGAGAAGGGCGACACGGTGGCCCTGCTGTCGAACACCCGCGCCGAGTGGGCCTTCTGCGACATGGGGATCCTGGGCGCCGGCGGGATCACCGTGCCGATCTACCAGTCGAACCTCGCCAAGGAGGTGCGATACATCCTCGAGAACTCCGAGGCGAAGTTCATGTTCCTCGAGGACCTCGATCAGTACAAGAAGGTGGAGGAGCACCTCGACGCCCTCGACGGCGTGCAGCACTTCGTCATCTTCGACGTCAACGACACCGAGACCACCAAGGCCGCCGACACGTCCCGGCCCTGGGAGCAGACGGGGGAGCAGGGCGAGCGGTTCCGCACCCTGGACGCCTTCCTGGAGCTCGCCGCCGACGCCGACCCGGCCGACTTCGAGGCCAGCTCGCAGCAGGCGACCCCCGACGACCCGATCACGTTCATCTACACCTCGGGCACCACGGGCAACCCCAAGGGCGTGGTGCTCACCCACGCCAACGCGATCGGCGAGTGCGAGGGGATCGAGGCCGCGCTGAAGGTCGACGAGGACGACGTGACCCTGGCCTTCCTCCCCCTGGCGCACGTGTTCGCCCGGGTCATGCACTGGATGCAGGTCAAGGCGGGCTACGTCACCGCCTTCGCCGAGGAGATCACCAAGGTCGTCGACAACATGGGCGAGATCCGCCCCACCTTCTTCGCCGCCGTCCCGCGGATCTACGAGAAGATCCACCAGGGCGTCATGAACAAGGTCAACGCCGAGGGCGGCTTCAAGCGCTCCTACGTGCTGTGGGCCCTCTCGGGCGCGATCGACAAGGAGAAGGCGGCCAACGAGGGGCGCGGCGCCGGCGTGGGCCCCGCCTTCCGCTGCGCCCTCGGCGGCCCCGCCCTGAGCAAGCTCAAGGCGGGCCTGCAGGAGCGCACCGGCGGCCGGGTGAAGTTCTTCATCTCGGGCGGCGCCCCGCTCAACGCCGAGATCGCCTTCTTCCTGCGGGCGCTCGGGTTCACCGTGTTCGAGGGGTACGGCCTCACCGAGACCACCGCCGCCACGCACCTCAACCGGCCCGGCGCCTGCAAGATCGGCACGGTCGGCCAGACGATCAAGGGCGCCGAGTGCAAGATCGCCGAGGACGGCGAGATCCTGCTCAAGGGCCCCATGATCATGCGGGAGTACTACAAGAACCCCGAGGCCACCGCCGAGGTGCTCAAGGACGGCGGCTGGTTCTGCTCGGGCGACATCGGCGAGATCGACAGCCAGGGCTTCTTGCGCATCACCGACCGCAAGAAGGACCTGATCGTCACCGCGGCCGGCAAGAACATCGCCCCGCAGAACGTCGAGAACCACCTCAAGACCCACGCCCTGATCAGCCAGGTGGCCCTGTTCGGCGACAAGCGCAAGTTCTGCGTGGCCTTGATCACGGTCGACGAGGAGGCGGCCCGCAAGGCCCTGTCGGCGGAGGGCGTCGAGCCCCCCGCCTCGTACGAGGAGCTCAGCAAGCACGAGCGCGTGCGTGCGCTGGTCCAGCAGGCGGTGGCCGAGCAGAACGCGCACCTGCCCAGCTACGAGACGATCAAGTACTTCGAGGTCCTCCCCGCCGACTTCGAGATCGGCCAGGAGCTGACCCCGACCCTCAAGGTCAAGCGGCGGGTGGTGGTCGACAAGTACGGCAAGCTGGTCGAGGAGCTGTACGCCAAGAACGGCGGCTGAGGCGGGGCGGGTGAGCCACCCGCGGCGCGCGGCCTGGGTGTTCGGCTCGGCGGTCTTGCTGGGCGCGTGTGCCGGGCGGCCGGTCGCGCCGGCGGAGGTTCGCCAGCCTGCCGAGGGGCCGCCATGCGATCAGGGACACGGCACTCCGCCGGCGGACGGGGAGGCGGAGCCGCCTGAGGGCGTGGCCGAGCTCGCGGAGGCGCTGATCGAGCTGGACGAGAGTCCGGATCGACACCCGTGCATCGGCCTCTGTTGCCGCGAGCGCCGGCTCCAAGAGGACGACTACTTCTATCAGAGGTACCAGGCCCCACCCCCTGAGTGAGGCCGGGGAGACTGAGCCGCCGTAGCGCCTGCCGAACGCGCCTCCGCCGTGGGCACGACCAGCCCAGTCAGCGCTCCAGCTCGCCCACGATCCCCCGGCTGGGGCGATAGGGCCGCGTCATGGTCGGCGGCGGCGCCGCCGGCCGGCAGCCGAGCTCGCGCATGACCTCCAGCGCGGGGCGCGGGGTGTCGCCGTCGTAGAAGCTGAACCGGCGGCCGCCCTCCTGCCGGTCCTCGAGGCGCCAGGCGAAGGCGGCGGCGAAGCCCAGGCGGCGGGCGTCGGTCAACAGGTCGCGGGTCACGCGGGCCTGGTGGGCCGGATCGTCCGCGTCCCGGGCCTGCCCGAACTCGCCCACGACGATCGGCAGACCCTGCCGGGCGGCGTGCCGCACCAGCGCCTTGCCGTCGGGGATCTTGCGGCCGTCGGTGTAGACGTGCACGTCGTAGAAGTCGAGGCCCAGCCCGTCGAAGCGCCCCTCCAGGATGTCGTCCGCCGCGGTGTGGTGGCCGCTGCTGGCGGTGACGCGCATCCAGGGGCAGCGCCCGTGAATGAAGGCGGCCATGGCGCGCACGAACCGGCGGGCGCCCCGCCACCCGTCGCTCCAGAACCACTCCCGCACGCTCCCCTGCACCTCGTTCATGATGTCGAAGGCGAAGGTCGCCTGCGGCCGCTCGCCGATCACGTCGAGCAGCGGGCCGACCACCTGCTGCTGGAACAGGCGCCCGTGGCCGTACTTGTCGTTGAACACGTTGTATTGCCGCTCGCGCTCGATCCCGCCGTCCGGCCAGTGGTCGGGCCAGTTGGCGCTCACGAGCGTCCAGTAGACCTGGACCCGCTCCTCGAAGGCGAGGTCGATCAGGCGGCGCACGTTGCGGAGCAGGGCGGGCTCCACCCCCACCGGCCGGTGGCCCTCCCACCGCACGCCCTCCTTGGCGCGCCCTTCGAGCAGCCACACCCGCACCGCGCGACCGCCGCCGTCTCGGGTCCGGGCGAGGATCCGACGCCACGCCCCCTCGTCGAACCGGTCGGTCAGGTCATGGCCATAGGCCCCCTCGATCCAGGCCTGGTTGTAGCCCACGATCAGGTCGCGCCCAGTCGCCGGCGAGGCGATCAGCAGGACCAGACCCAACAGCAGCGCTCCACGTTCCATGGCGGACCTCCGCCCCCGGACGTGCAACCCCCGCACCGCACCTAACTCCAAGCACGGGCGACTCCGCCCTTTTGCAGGTGCGTTTCAGGTGCCGGCAAGCACGTCCCTGACCTGGGACCCAACCCAGGCTAGGGTCCACGCCCTCGCGGCTGGGCCACTTGTACGGACTCTGGTTGCGGGGAGCGGTTGGGCTGACCGGCGGTCAGTGACCGCGGGTCAGCGAAGATGGCGCGAGCCGTGCGGCGCGCGCGCTTCAGGAGGGGGTCGGCGCCGCGGCGGCTGGCACCTTGAGGAGGGCAGCGCGCAGCGACTCGAGCTGGACCGGCTTGGCGAGGAAGTCGTCCATGCCGGCCTCCCGGCACTCCTCCCGGTCTTCGGCCATGGCGCTGGCCGTCATGGCGATCACCCACGGGCGATGGCCCGCCCGCTCGCGCAGGCGACGCGTCGCCTGCAGGCCGTCCATCTCCGGCATGTGAACGTCCATGAGGATCGCGTCGTACGGCTGCCGCTCCAGCGCTTCGAGGACCTGGCGGCCGTCGCTGGCCAGGTCGCAGCGATAGCCGAGCCGCTGCAGCTGCAGCTGCCCCACCCGCTGGTTGAGCCGGTTGTCCTCGGCCAGCAGTACGCGCAGCGGATGCCGTCCGCCGAGCGAGCCCGTCTGCGCGTGGGGGGCGTCCTCGTCGCCCGGCGCGGGCCCGCGCCCGGGCGGAGCGTGGAGCGTGAACCGGCACGTCGCTCCCTGCCCGGGATCGCTCTCGACCGAGATCGCCCCGCCCATGCTCTCGCACAGCCGGCGGCAGATCGCGAGGCCCAGCCCGGTGCCGCCGAACCGGCGCGTCGTCGAGGCGTCCACCTGGCTGAACGGCTCGAAGATCCGCGCCTGGCTGTCGGCCGGGATCCCGATGCCCGTGTCCCGCACGGAGAAGGCGAGGCCGTCGGCGCCGTGCCGGGCCACCGTGAGCTCCACCTTGCCCCGGTCGGTGAACTTGACCGCGTTGCTCAGCAAGTTGACCAGCACCTGCCGCAGGCGAGTCCGGTCCCCCACCACCGCGGGCGGCACGTCGGGCTCGAGCCGGTGCACCAGCTCCAGCCCCTTGTGCCTCGCCTTCGCGGCCACCAGCTGCAGGGAGGACTTCACGCAGCCGGCGACGTCGAAGGGCAGCTGCTCCAGCTCTAGGTGACCTGCCTCGACCTTGCTGAGGTCGAGCAGGTCGTTGACGAGCGCCAGCAGCACCTCGCCGCTGGAGTGAACCGTGTCCAGCTGATCCCGCTGGGCCGGCGAGAGGGGGGTCCCGCGCAGCAGGGGCGTCAGGCCCAGGATCCCGTTGAGCGGGGTCCGCAGCTCGTGGCTGACGTTGGCCAGGAAGCGCGTCTTCGCCAGGGCCGCCGCCTCGGCCCGGTCCTTGGCCTGCTTGAGCTCCTCCTCGGCCTGCTTGCGCGCGGTGATGTCGCGGGCGATCCCCTCCACCGCGACCGCCTCGCCGTCCTCGCCCAGGACGGGCATCTCGAGCACCTCGAGCACTCGCGTCGAGCCGTCCTTGCACAGCGTCTCCAGCTCATAGGGTGGTTGGCGCACGCCCTGGAGGGCCAGCTGGGTGGCCCGCTTGGCCGCCTCGTTCACCGGCGAGTTGGTCATGTAGGCGGCGTAGTCGCGCAGGTACTCCTCCTGCGTCCAGCCCAGCACGGCGGTCATGGACGGGCTGACGTAGGTGAACACCCCGTCGACGCCGTGGGCGTAGAAGAAGTAGCTGTCGGGCATGTTCTCGATCAGGCGGCGGTACTTGGCCTCGCTCTCCTGCCGGGCCTCCTCCGCCCGCCGCCGCTCCTCGGTGTGTCGCGCCAAGGAGGCGCGCGTCTCCTCCAGCGCGTCCGCCAGCCGCTGCACCTCCTCCAGCCGCGACGCCGGCCGCGGCGCCGGGGAGAGGTCCAGCGCGGCGATGCGCCGGCTCTGGTCGACCAGGGCCCGCAGCGACCGCGCCAGGCTGCCCGAGGCGCGGATCGCCACCAGCGCCGAGACCAGCAGGCCGAGCAGGGCTGACGCCAGCACGCTCCGCCGCCAGCGATCCGCCGCCGGCGCCAGCACGTCGCGCTCGGGGACCGCCACCCCGATCCAGAGCTGGCGCTCCTCGCCGATCGGGAAGGGGCTGAAGCCCGCCCACCACGACTCGCCGCCGCTCTCGAACGAGAAGCTCTCCGAGCGGGCGGCTCCCCCCGCGCGCCACCGCGCCCCCGCCTCGGCGAGCCACGGCAGGCCGAGCGTCTCCACGGCCGGCAGGACGGCCGCTGGCGCGGGCGCGAGCAGCCCGCGCAGCGCGCCCGCCGGCTTGCCGACCACGTCTCCGCTGGCGGTGAGCAAGAACACCTGCCCCCGCTCCGTGGGTCGGATGCGCTGCGTCAGCGCCGCGAGGTCGCTCAGCAGCAGGTCGAACCCGATCACGATCACGTCGCCGGACGGCTCGCGGACCGCGACCGAGGCGGTCATGCCCGGCGTCTTGCTGGTGAAGAACACGTCGACCCGCGTCCAGTGCACCTGCGGCGTCGTGCTCGGCGACTCCTCCGCGGCGAGCAGGGCGCGCGCGCCGGTGTGCCACACCCGCTGGCGGGGGTCGTAGTCCTCCAGGCGGCGCTCCTGGCGGTCGAGGAGGCGCGCTCCGCTGGCGTCCCACACCTCCCACACGCTGCGCCGGTCCCACTCCTCGTAGCGGAAGTCCCGGGTCAGCCACTCGCCCGGCCCGTGCGGCGTCTCGAGCGGCGCCCCCGGCTGGCGGCGCATGAGCAGGAACTCGTAGCCGCGCATGTCGGAGACCATCATCGAGGTGCACTGCGGCACGCCGCTCAGCACGGGGACGAACAGGTCGCGCAGCGCCTCCGAGTCGTGGCGTGGCAGGCGGCCCTTGGCCGCCCAGGCGCCCGCCGTGGCGGCGACGCGCTCGATCGGCTGGAACAGCCGGCGCAGCTCCGCGTGGAGCTGCGCGTGGGTCCGGTCGATGACCTCGCCCGACGCCGCGTCGCCGACCTTGGCGGCGCTCAGCAGCGAGATCACCACGGTCGCGATCGAGGTCAGCGCGACCAGGAGCGCGAACGCGCCCAGCAGACTGCTGCGAACCCTCAACCGGCGCCTCCAGGACCGCCGCCGTGCGGCCTCCGCTCATGGTAGCGGACGAGGGCAGCCGCGGCGGCGGGGGGGGCGCCCTTTAGAAGCCAGGGCGAGGCGGGTCCTGCAGGTCGAGGTCGATCGCGTGGGCGTAGCTCAGCTCGGGGTCGAGCGTCTCCGCGAAGGTCTGGGCCAGGAGCTCGAGGTCGACCGGCGCCACCCCGTGGAACACCACCCGGTCGCCGAGCACCACCGTCACCGGGCGAGCGGGATCGATCAGGTCGGGGTCGAGGAACAGGGTCAGGCGGGCCACGTTCTCGGCCTGGACCTCGATCTGCTGCTCCCCCGTGACCTCCGCCACGACCCGCCCCGAGCCCGAGACGCCGGCGGCGCGGACCCAGTAGCTGCGGGCGTGGTAATCGCCCAGCGCCACGTGGTGCACCCGCCGCGGGCTCGAGGACCGCTCCTGGCGGGCCACCCACTCGGCCAGCTCGGCCGTCAGGTCGTCGCCGCGCAGGAAGGCGGCCAGGATGTGAGGGCCGCGCTCCACCGGGTGGAAGGTGACGTCGGCGCCGACCCCCTGCAGCTCCTCGGTGATCGTGCGCGAGAAGCGGAACGGCACCGTCCGGTCCGCCGTGCCGTGGACGACGAAGCTCGGCACCATGACGCCGTTGCCCAGCAGCGCCCGGGAGCGGGCGTCGCGGGCCATGAAGTTCTCCATGCGCGAGATCCCGCCGGCGAGGGGCACGATCGCCGCGAACCGCTCGGAGTAGCGCAGGCCGATGTTCCAGGTCCCGTAGCCGCCCATGCTGTAGCCCATGAGCACCACCCGATCGGTGTCGATCGGATAGCGCCGCGCCAGCTCGTCGAGCGCCTGCAGGGCGAAGCCGTCGGGGCGGTAGCTCCACCAGTGGGGCAGGGCGCGCGAGGCGAGGCCGATCCCCGGCACGTCCTCGCCCTGCAGGGCGTCGGGCAGCCGCTGCGCGTCGGGCGCGGCGACGATCGTGCCGGGCGGGGCGATCCGGCGCGCGAACGGCAGCAGCTGATCGCCGCGACCGCCCAGGCCGTGCAACACGATCAGCACCCCGTAGCGGCCGTCGGCTCGCGGCGCGTCGGGGAACACCACCCGCACCGGCGCGCTGCGCCCGTGGGCGTCGGTGACCTCCAGCCGCTCGATCGGCGCGGCGCTGCGCGCGCGGGCCGCCTCCCGCAAGGACTCGAGCGCCTCGGCGGTGGTCAGGCCGGCCGCGCGCCAGGAGGCCGCCACGTCCGCAGGGCGGGCGCGCCCTTCCAGCAAGGCCCGAGCTACCGCTTCGGGGCTGGCGAGGGCCGCAGGCGCGCAGGCGAACAGCGTGAGGGCGAGCGACAGGGCCGCGCGGGATGCGAGCATGGGACCTCCCCAGAGAGCGCCTCAGGATGCCCCTGCTACGCAAGGTTCGCCACATCCGATGGCGGGCCTGCGCGCAGGGAGAGCAACTCCATTCGGGGGTGGCACTTGCGCGCGGGCGCCCGGCGCACGCTGCTGGGAGCGGGGCGCCTTGGGCGCGCTCAGCGCGGGTGGACGTCCCCTGCGGGGCCTTCGTCCTCCGCGCCCGGCGCGGCCGGGGCTGGCGGCGTCTGGGGGACGATCTCCGGGAGCGGCTCTGCGGTAGAGGCGTCACCGGTGGACGGCGCCGCGGGCG
>JAWLGW010000063.1:0-13313 GCA_041690735.1 Planctomycetota bacterium | reverse complement strand
CGTCCAGCAGGCGGTCTCGGACGACCCCAGCCGCTCCAGCCCGTGGAGCGGCAGCACGTGGAACATGCCCGCCGCCTCGCCGAACCGGAAGGCGACGCCGCCGCGCTCGAGCGCCGCCGCCTCGGGGCGACGGGTGAAGGTGAGCAGCACGGGGGCGTCGAAGGCCCACCCGCGGGCGCCGGCGGCGTACACCAGGGCCCAGGGCTCGCTCATGCGCGCCAGCGAGCGGCGGCCTTCTCGGCGCAGGTCGATCACGGTGGGGCGCCCGTCGAGCACCACCAGCACCCGAGCGGCCGGCGCGCGCCCGTCGAGCCCGGTCACCCACCGCACCGCGCGGCTCTCCGTGCGGTAGCGGATCGCGGGGACGGCGCGCGACAGCACCGCGTCGGCGTCCTGGCGCCCGCGCAGGGTCCAGGGGCGCGCCCGGGCGCGCAGCGTGGTCCAGTCGACGAACTCCAGCTTGCCGCCGCCGCCCAGCCCGTCGAGGTCCACTCGCCCCAGGCGGAAGTCCTCCCCCGCGGGGCCGAACTTGGGCCAGGTGAGGGTGTGGCCGCCGAGGGTGGCGTCGGTGTGGAAGGTGAGGAACCCGTTCTCGGTGGGGATCGTGTCGCCGAAGCCGCCGAAGGTGCCCACCGGCCGGACCGGCGGCTCGCCGCCCACCCCGACCGCGCCGGGGCGGGTCGCGCCAGCGAGCGCCTCGAGCCGCAGGCGGTCCACGGCGAGGGCGCCCCGCCAGGTGAGGCCCTCCGCCTCGACCTTGAGGGCGACGCCGCGCACGTCCGTGAGCAGGGACCGCGGCGGCGGCGGGTACACGGCGCCCGCGAACGTCAGGCGGACGGTGGTGACGGCCCCGGGGGTGAGCGCGGTGGCCTCGCGCGGCTCGAGCCACCGCAGGGTGGGCCCCGCCTGGACGATCAGCTTGGCGCGCAGACCCCCCGGGGCGCCGCGGGGGAGCGTGACGTCGGCCACGAGCGCGGCCTGCTCGGCGAACGAGGTGTGCAGGACGCGGCCCACGACCCCCTGCTCGTAGCCCTCTCCGCGGAAGTCGACGGTCACCTGCAAGGCGGCGCGGCCCCCGGTGGCGCCGGTGGCGCCGAGACCGGGGACGAGGCCGCGGGTGGCTGAGGCCCACTCGGCAGGGCGCCAGGGCGTGGGGGCCTCCTCGAAGCCGTCGACCTCCAGGCCGCGCGCAGGCGCCGTGGCCGCGAGCAGCGCGAGCAGCACGATCCCGGTGTGGGCGGCCTTCCGCATGGCCCCGTCCTTCCGGCGGCGGGGCTGCGCAGGGGGCGTACCGACTTGGGGCAGCAAGAGTTACGGCCGCCGCTCCTTTCGCCCTCTTTGCAGCGCGAGCCCCCGCTGCGACCGAGCGGCGCGATTCAGGGCTCGCCGATCGGCAGGCCCAGGTGATCGGCCAGGGCGCGGGCGAAGCCCTGCAGCTCGACCTCGTCCCGGGCGCGCACCAGCACCTCGACGGACAGGCGCCCGACCGCGCTGCGCTCGAAGGCGAGGGCGACCACGTCGGGCTCGCCCCGGCAGATCAGCACTCGCGCCGCGTCCTCCAGGGCGATCGCGCGGGTGGTGACCGGGAGCAGGAAGCCCCGTCGCCAGCGGACCTCGCCCAGCCGACGATCGACGATCACCGCGCGCGCTCGGAGCTGCAGGACGACGGCCAGCCCCAGGGCGAGGAGGCCCAGGACGGGGTACGGGTCGGTCTCGAGGCGCCAGGCGAGGCCGAGCCACCCGTCGAGCCACCCGCGCGTGGGGTAGGGGAAGCAGAGGGCGGCGAACGCCACCGCCAAGCCCGTCCCGACGCCGACACGCGCAGCGCTCTCCCGCAGCACGAGCGCCTCGGGACCGGGGGGCTGAGGCGGCGCGGCAGCCGTCACCACTTCGCCCTCGCCCTCGTTCTCGCCTTCGCCCGCGCCTTCGCCCTCGGGCTCGACCTCGGGCGCCCGGAACGGCTCCGCACACCCCAGCGTCGAGCAGCGGGGCATCTCCCGCCGGCACTCCAGGTGGAACACCGCTCCGCAGGGGCACAGGTAGCGCGGCTCGTCGTCCTCCCCGTCGCCGTCCTCGTCGAAGCCGTCCCGGCAGTACACGCACAGGGCGTGCTCCCCCGCGTCGCTGACCGCGATCCGGAGGTCGATCGGCCCGCGCGACTCGGCTTGCGCCACTGCCGGGCTCGGCGGTGCCTGGTCGTCCTGGGGCGCCGGCGTCGCAGGCGCAGGCGTGGGCTCGATCGCCCGCACCCGAATTGGGATCTCGGGCGCCGGCTCGGCAGCGGGCTCGGGCGCCGGCACCTCCAGGGTGGGGTGGACGAGCAGCGCCTCGCCCTGGGCGCCGCCCGCCCGCAGCCAGCGGCGGAACTCTCGGCGGGCGTTGCGGTAGCTGGAGAAGTGGGCGCGGCAGTTGAACAGCAGCTCCGGATCGTGCTGGGCGAGGTAGCGCTCGCCGATCCGGCCGCCGCGCTCGCTCGCAACCTCGCCTAGCGCGCGCAGCACCCCCTCCTCCGTGAAGGCCCGGCAGCGGGCCGCCGCGCCGCTCACCGGATCGACCGCCCGCAACGCCGCGGGGAAGCCCCGTCGCCCGCAGCCGAATCGGGGGCACTCGGCGGGCATACGCCGCCAGTCGTGGGTCTCGGGTGAGCTCGTGCCGCACTCGGGGCACCGGAAGAGGATGTGGACCTCGGCGCGGAGCGCCTGCTCGAGGTCGAGCATGGGCGCAGCTTACCGCTTTGCGCGCGCGGGAGGCGCACCGGGGCGGCGCCGCGCCTTCTCGTCGGGCAGGTCGCGTGCTTTGTTCGAGTTGGGTGCAGGTGTTCGTGCCCGTGCACGAAGGTTCTGCGGGCACGGGTACGGGCACGGGGCGCGCACTTGAGAGCGCCAACCCCACAGCCCCGGGCTTGTGCTTCAGGTCATCTGCACCCGTTCGAGCTGGAGGCGTCGTGAGACCCGAGGATCGTGAGCCGCTGGCGCTGGTGGGAATCTGGCTGGTGCTGGCGGCGCTCTCCGCCATCGACCCCTACGACTGGCGGCTGTGGGCCCTCGAGATCGCGCCGGTCCCGCTGGCGCTGGCGATCCTGATCCCGACCTACCGCCGCTTTCGCTGGACCCACCTCTCCTACCGCCTGATGTTCCTCATGGCCTGCGTGCTCACGCTGGGGGCGCACTACACCTACGGGCGGGTGCCGCTGGGGGAGTGGGCGCGCGAGGCCTTCGACCTGCAGCGCAACCACTACGACCGACTCGGCCACGTGGTGCAGGGCTTCGTGCCCGCGATCCTGGCGCGCGAGTTCGTGCTGCGCCTGAGCCCGCTCCGCGCCGGGCCGCTGCTGTTCTTCCTGGTGACGTGCGTGTGCCTCGCCGGCGCCGCCTTCTACGAGCTCGTCGAGTGGTGGATCGTCGTCGCCGCCGAGGAGAGCAAGGAGCACTTCCTGGCCATGCAGGGCGACCCATGGGACGCCCAGTGGGACATGCTGCTCGCCTTGATCGGCGCGATCGTCTCGCAGCTCCTCCTGGGTCGGACCCACGACCGGGCGCTGGCGGAGCTCGTCTCCGAGCCCCGCGCTCGCGCGACGCGCCGCCGAGAGCTGGTGCGTCAGGATTAGAAGGCTTACTCGAGGTCGGCGGGAGGCGAGGAGGGCGAGGTCGCGTCCTGCGTCAACGCGGGCTTGGGCTGGGGCACGGCCGGCTGCTCGACCTGCTGGAACCTCACGTACATGACGACCATCGCGATCAGCACCAGGCTGGCGACGGCGATCTCCCAGCGGGCGGCGACAGACGGAGTGTGGGGCTTGGGCACGCGTCCTCCCTTGATCCTGGATCGGTCGAGGCTGGGGGTCGCGCTGGACCCGCGCCGGCCGATCCCTTAGAGTCCTCGACCCTCTCAGCCTCTCGGCTCGGGTGCGGGTTTACTACCCTCAGGAGCCGCGAGGCGTTGGTCGGCAAGCGTAAGGCTTTTAGGCTCCGTGGATTACGAGCAGCGCCCCGGACACCGCACCGCCCCGGCCGAAGCCGAGCCGTCGATCGGTCTGATCGAGCTGGCCAGCATCGCCGCGGGCTATCGGGTGGCCGACGCGGTCGCCAAGAGCTCGCCGGTGGCCCTGCTGTGGGCCCGCACCGTCTCCCCCGGCCACTTCCTGGTGCTGTTCGCCGGCGACGTGGCGGAGACCGAGTCGGCGCTGGTGCGCGGCGACGAGGTGGGGGGCGAGGTCGTCCTCGACCGCATGCTGATCCCCAACGTGCACCCCGACCTGGTGGCCGCGATCCGCGGCCCCCGGCGAGTCGAGGTGGACGAGGCGGTCGGGATCGTGGAGGCCCGCACGGTCGCCACCACGGTCCTCGCCGCCGACGCCGCGGTGAAGGCCGCGGCGGTGGAGCTGATCGAGGTCCGGCTCGCCATGCACCTGGGCGGGAAGGGCTTCTTCCTCCTGTGCGGCGAGGTGGGCGACGTCGAGGAGGCGGTGGCCACCGGCGCCGACCTGGCGCGCGCCCGGGGCGCGCTGGTCCACGACGTGGTGATTCCCCGCATCAGCGACGAGCTGCGCGCGCACCTGTTCTAGCTGCGGGACCTTCCCCACCGCCGAGACAGGTCGCGCTCGCTTCGGGACGCCCGCGCCTCAGGCGGCGTGCGGCGCTGACCCGATTCGGTCCCGCCCCGGGAAAGCCTGTCTGAGCGCCGCTACGGTGGAGATGTCGGCCGAGGGGAGACGGCCGGTCCGCGACGTCGGTTCGAGAGAAGTCCCGGGGGGGATGATGGAGCTGCTCGCATGCTGCGCCTCGCCCTCCTGTTCCTGGTCGCGCCCACCCTGTGCGCCGCGGTCACCCTCAACGAGGTCGTCCCTGCCCAGTCGCGGCTCACGCCGCGGGTCTTGTTCGTGGTCGACGTGTCCGGCTCCATGAAGGGCCCCGAGTTCACCCGCGCCCTGGGGGCGGTGCGCACGATCGCCGGGCAGCCGGTCGATCAGCTGGAGTTCGGGGTGATCGCCTTCAACGACGGCGTGCACCGCTGGTCGGGGATCGCGGGCGACGACCTCCCTCCGGGGTGGGCGGTCGCGCCGTCGCAGGACGCGGTCCAGCAGGCGGAGGACTGGCTGGGGAACCTCGGCGCGCAGGGCGACACCCTGGTGGTGCCTGCGATCGCCAGCGCCCTCGCCGAGCAGCGCGACAAGCTGAGCGTGGTGCTGGTGACCGACGGCGGGTTCTACCGCGAGACGCAGAACGCGGTGGTGACCGCCCTCCGCACCGGCCAGAAGGCGCGCGCCGACAAGGGCCTCGGCGAGGCCGTGGTCCTGGTGTACGGCGTCGGCAGCCGCGTCCGCCCGGTGCTGGAGGCGGTCGGCAAGGAGGGCCAGGGCGGCTACTGGCAGGAGGAGTGGCAGCCGAGCGAGCTCGACCTCGACTTCGGCACCACCACCACCAGCGACTGAGCCAGCGAGGAGCTACTCGGCGGCGCCCGCCAGCCGCTGCAGCTCGGCCCAGTCCACCTCGATCGGCCGGTACTCCTTGTCGGGGAGCGCCTCGACCAGCTTCGCCAACCGCTCGCTGCGGTCGCCGCTGTGGGGGTGGGTGGTCAGGAACTCCAGGCTGCGGCGCAGGGCGCCTTCTTCCTCGGCCAGCCGGTCGAAGAAGGCGCCCATGGCGGTGGGGTCGATCCCGGCGTCGTGGAGCAGGTGGGCGCCCATGACGTCCGACTCGATCTCGTGGTCGCGCGAGAACTTGAGCCCGATCAGCGACACCGCCGCCTCCAGCTCGGCGATCGCCTCCGCGCCGCCGCCCGTGAGGGCGGCGAGGACGGCCAGCATGCCCAGGCGGTCGACGGCCGAGCGGAGGGTGTGGCGGGCCAGGACGTGGGACAGCTCGTGGCCCACCACGCCGGCCACCTCCTCGGGGGAGCCGGCCTTGGCGATCAGCCCGGTGTGCACCACCACCGTGCCTCCCGGGAAGGCGAAGGCGTTGACGGTGGGGTCGCGCACCACGTGGAAGGTGAACGCGTAGGGCTGCTCCGGCCGCGCCGCCAGCAGGCGTTGCCCGAGGTCCTCGATGAACCGCTCCAGCTGCGGGTCGACGTCGTGGTCGAGGCTGGGCTCCATCTGCTGGTAGACCGTCTGCCCCAGCGACTCCTCCCAGGAGGGCGGGACCGAGGCGATCAGGATCGTCCGCGCCGACAGGAGCAGGCCCACCGCCGCCAGGAGCAGCGCGACCGTCACCGACAGGATCAGCGTGCGGGTCTTGACCCACCGCTTGCGGTGCTCGGTCACCAGCCCCCGGACCTCGCTCAGCACCTCGGGCGGCGTGCCGCCGGCCTCGAGCGCCTCCACCAGGCCCATGCGGTCGAGGTACAGCTCCTCCTCCTCGGCTCCGCCCCGGAAGGTGCACACCAGGTAGCGGTTCTGGTCGCCGCCCAGGGCGAGCTCCGCCGCGCGCAGGGGCAGCGCGCGCGCCTCGTCCCCGGCGGTGAACCGCAGCTCGCCGGCCGCGACCTCCACCGTGACCGGGACCGAGCTGCGCGCCCCGCGGAAGTACAGCGCCTGGATCATGGAGGCAGCTTACCTGTCGGCGCGCGCCGGGTGGGATCAGGGCTTCGCCGCTGCTACCCTCGCACCGTGACCGCGCCGCGCTACCGCCGTGACCCCGCCGCCGAGCTCCTGGTCGATCGGCTGCTGCTGCACGCGCTCGAGCAGCGGGTCGACCGGGTCGACCTCGAGCCGGGCGAGGAGACCTGGCAGGTCCGCGGGCTCGGCGACGCCTTCGCCGCGCCGCTGCCCCGCCGGGCGGGCCACGCGGCGATCAGCCGCCTGCGGAGCTTGGCGGGTCTACCTCCCGACCCGCTGGCGACCCAGCGGGCAGAGTTCCGCTACCAGCCGGGTGAGGGAGGACCTTCCCTAGTGCTGGCCCTCGAGATCGAGGTCACCCCGCTCGGCCCGCGCGTGACGCTCGCGGTGCGGCGGCGTTGACTCGCAGCGGGCCTATCTTCTGAGCACCTTGCGCAGGTACGGGTCGCCCCGGTCCGGCGTGCTGTCGCACAACGGCCGGCGGTCCGGAGCACCTCGCGCGGGTGCGGGTTTCCTCGAGACGTGGCTGTTGGACCGTCCCGCAGTGAGCACCCGCGTGAGGTGGGCGGAGCGGCGGCGCGCGCGGGTCACCCGACTCCCGCCCCTGTCGTTCTCCGGGAGCAGCAGCGCGCGCCGTCGCGGAGCCTCTTCGGGGGGAACGTGGGGGGCGGAGCCCCCCGCGGACCACATCAGTTGTTCTTCACCGGCCGATAGGGATAGAAGAAGTTCGCCAGGGCGTAGGGCGAGCGGGACTGGACCCACACCTTGCCGCGGCCCGAGAAGCGCAGCAGGAGCTGATCGCTGAACAGGAACGAGCGGATCTTGCGGGCCTTGGTCAGCTTGTAGGTGAGGCTGGCGTCCCAGGCGACGGCGTAGCCGTTGTCGACCACGTATTCGCCGTCGACGTCGATCTCCTCCACGTCCCCGTAGCCCGAGAAGAAGAGCGTGCCGGTGCCGGTGGCGCGGATCACGAACAGGCCCTCGTTGAACAGGCCCTTGAGCCCCTCGAACTTGGACTTGATCTCCACCCCGGGGGTGGAGGCGAGGTAGGCGCCCTTCTCGAGGTTGAGGTCGCCCGCCATCTCGTGCTGGACGATCCGCCCGGGCGAGCCGGGGACCAGGGCCACGGTGCCTGGCTTGTCCTTCACGCTGTAGGTGTTCTGGAAGAAGCTCTCCCCCTGCAGGAGCGAGCGGGACAGGCCGGCCATGATCCCGCCGCGGGCGGCCGTCTTGGTCTGGACGCAGCTGTCCATCCACGACATGGCGCCGGCCTCGGCCACGACCTCGTCGCCGGGGGTGAGGTCCACCTCGAGGGCGGGGTAGCTGGTGCCACCGATGATCCGGAACTCCATGACGTCACCTACCTCGGGGGGAGCATGGGGCCGATGGCCTTGCCGAACTCGGTCGGGTTGTGCGACTGCACCAGCACGCGGCCCCGCCCCTTGAACCGCATGACGAACCCTTCACCGGCCAGGAACGCGCTCAGCCACGACGAGCCGGCCTTGGTGATCTCGTAGGTGAGCGTGTTCTCGTAGGCGACGACGTGGCCGGTGTCGACCACCAGCGCCCCGTCGCACTCCAGCTCGCGGATCCGCCCGAAGGCGTTGACCACCGCCGGGCCGGTGCCCGACAGCTCCACGAAGAACAGCGACTCGCCGCTGAAGAAGCCCTTGAAGCCCTGGAACTTGGTGTCGACCTCCACGTCGGGGCCGCTCGCCATGTACGAGCCGCCGGCGCAGGTCCACACCGTGTTGCCGTCCAGCTGCAGCACGTGGCAGTCGCCGGGCATCACCGGCGCCAGGCGCACCTCGCCCGGCGTGTCGGCCTTGTAGGTGCTCATGAAGAACGAGTCGCCGCCCAGCATGCGCTTGAAGCTGCCGAACAGCCCGCCCTTCCCCTTGGGCTTCGCCGTGACGTCCACGTCGATCCCCGAGGAGTGGGAGATCATGAGGCCCGACTCGCTGATGAACCTCTCGCCGGGGCCGAGGTCGACCTTGACCGAGGCGAACGACCCGGGGTTGAGAACGGTGAGCTCCGTCACGTGGACCTCCTAAAACATGTACCCGCGGACCCAGCCGGCCAGCCCGCCTTCGTTGCGGGTCTGCAGCCAGACCTTGCCGCGGCCCCGGAACTTGATCACCAGGCCCTCGCCCGAGAACAGGGTCGACTTGATCCCGCCCATGCCGCCGATCGACCAGTCGAGGGACGACTCCCAGCCGACCACGTGGCCGGTGTCGACGATGAACTCGCCGTTCACCGTCCGCTCCTCGATGTTCCCGTGGGCGCAGAAGAACAGGTCGCCCTCGCCGGTGCACTTGAGGAAGAACAGCCCCTCGCCCGAGAAGATCGCCCGCAGGCCGCCGAACTGGGTCCCGATGTGGAGCTTGGGGCTGCAGGCCAGGAAGGCGCCCGCCTGCAGGAACAGGGTCTCGCCCTTCATGACCCGGTGGATCACCTTGCCGGGCACCGAGGGGGAGATCCCCAGGAGCCCCCCGGTGGGGTGGGTGTACTCGCCGACGAACAGGGACTCGCCGCCGAACACCTTCCGGATGATCGCCTTGAGGAACCCGCCCATGAGGCGGCTCTTCACCTCCATGCCCTCGCTCATGTAGGCCATGGCGCCGCCCTCGACCAGCACGGCCTGACCGGGGGCGATCTGGCACTCGATCGTGCCGAAGTCGGGGTTGCCGATGATCTCGATCTTCGGCGCGGGGGCGGTGGTGGTGAGCTCGCCCTTTTCCTTCTCGATGGACACCCGACCTCCTCGCGGCGGACGGACCGCCGGCTTGGGCGCGCCAGGATAGGGCATCGGCCCCGGGAGGGTAAGGGGGCTCCGCAACTCCCGACGCTTGACCGACGTCGTGCGCCAGCGCACCTTGTCTCCCCATGGACGACCCCCTCGACTTCGACCGGGAGTACGCCTCCCTCTACGAATTCGTGCCGGTGGAGCCTTCAGCCGACGCCGGCGGGGTGCCGGAGCGCTACCGCGGCCGGATCCTGGTGGACACGGTCCACGACGGCCAGGCGATCCCCCGCGCGTTCCGGTTCGACGAAGAGGGCCGCCCCCGGGTCGACCCCGAGGTCATCGAGCGGCGCTACCTCGAGGAGCGCGACTGGGGCGCCAACCTGGTGGCTCGCGAGCTGTCGGCGGCCCTGGGGATCGCGGGCTACCACCGCGTCACCACCGCCCGGGTCCTGCTCGACTTCAACCGCTTTCCGGGCAGCACCCCGCTGACCAACCACGACCCCCTGGAGCGGCTGGCGATCAACCCGCCGTTCGCCGCCGCCCTGGCCCACGGCGACAAGATGCGCCTGCTGGGCGAGGTGTACGACGGAATCTCCCAGCAGGTCGAGGCGGTGCTGCCGGGCAAGCTGATCAAGCTGGCGGTGCACACCTACGACGAGCACAACGCCAGCCTGACCAAGCGCCCGCACGTCAGCCTGATCACCAAGACGGCGCACTACCAGGCCGAGTCGTGCATGCGGTACGGCCTGTTCGACCCCATGTACCCCGACGTGCTGGGCGAGTCGACCTGCAGCCGGGTGCTGCGCGACCGGATCTCCCTCAACCTCGAGCGAGCCGGCGTGCGCGTGGGCCACAACCACCCCTACCTGCTCCCCGAGGGCAGCCTCGAGGTGCGCACGCAGGTGTGGTACTACTTCCGCTTCCTGCGGGAGCGCTTCGAGCGGGTCCACCCCCAGAGCAAGGACGACCCCGCCTTCGGCTGGGTGTGGACCCTGCTCATGAACACCAACCTGCGCCAGGCGCGCGGCGAGGCGCTCCGCAGCTACCTGCACCGCTACCGGCGGGTCCCCGACGAGGCGCTCCCCGAGTACCAGGACGCCCAGCGGGCCTACGAGCAGGTGCGGGCCTTCCAGCGCGACACGCCGGTCCTGCGCGACTACCGCCGCTCCCCCGACCGTCCCAGCTCGCTCACCTTCGAGGTGCGCAAGGACCTGGTGGTCAGCCGCGACCCGGTCACTGGCCTGCCGGGCGAGCCGGGCCCCGAGGAGCTCCAGAACGCGCGCCTGGTCGGGCGCACGATCGCCGAGGCGATCGCCACCTGGCTTGACGTCGACCGGCGCTCGACGAGCCAGGTCGGCTGAGGCTCAAAGCTGCGACGGCTCGATCTGCGTTGGCCACCGACGTCCTGAGGCAAGTCCTTCGCGGGCGGCCACGTTAAACGGCAGGTCACGATCATGAGCGGTCGCTGCGAGGGCGGGTGGTAGCGCGCACAGGTGTCGACGCGACCGCTCATGATCGTGGCTGCCGCTCGCGCGACCATCCATGATCGTGCACCTCCGTTTAGGTGCCTACTCGAGGGGGCTGAGCTCCACGCTCGCGCCGGCGGCCACGAACGCTCGCTGCTGCGCGCCGGTGTCGAGGCGGGTGGCCACGTACTCGCCCGGGAGGAGACCCGTGGCCGTGAACGCCCCCTGCTCGTCGCTGGTCAGGCGGCGGGTGACGGGGCCCGTGACCAGCACCGGCACCCCCGCCGCCCCCTGACCCAGGCGGCCGATCAGGCGACCGCCGGTCCGGAACACGATCCGGGTCGGCTCCCCGGGGAGGAGGCGCGCGCTGTGGGGCGTCCCCTCGGGCCCGAGCAGCGTCACCGCCAGGCCCTCGACCGGGAGGCCCGCCACCTCGAAGCCGCCGTCGTGCTCGCTCACGGCGAGGACCTCGAAGCCGTCCGTCGCCCCGGGCGGCGGCTCCTCGGTGACGCGGCCGAACACCACCAGCACCCCCGGCACGGGCGCGCCCGCGGGGTCGACGACCTGCCCGTGGACCTCTCCGCCCGCGCCCAGCACCACCCGCAGCGGGCCGTCGCCCGCCAGGGAGACCCGCAGGGGGGCCAGGCTCGGCTCCTCGTCGTGGTCGTCCGGCCCGTGGTGGTGCGGGGTGGGGCGCGGTCGCACCCACAGCTCGGTGGTCCCTTCGGCGACGGCCAGGGAGAACCGGCCGCCGGTGAACACGCGCCCGGCCTCCGGGTCGTCGGCCGGGGCCACTAGCGCCTCGACCGGGGCGCCGTCGGGGCCGACGACGGTGCCGACGACCATGCGCTCGCCGTCGAGCACCAGCTCGAGGTCCGCCTCGGGGAGGACCGCCTCCCAGGCGCGGGTCGCGTGGTCGGGCGCGGTGGCGACCACGCGGAACGGGCCGGGGCCGAGGTCGCCGAGGGCGAAGGCGCCGTCCAACCCGGCCCGGGCCACGCGCTCGCCCGTCTCCTCTTGCACCCGGACCACCGCGCCCGGGATCGGCGCGCCGGCGCGGTCGCGCACGACGCCCCGCAAAGCGTGCGCCGCTCCCAGTCGGAGCTCGAGCCGCGCCGCGCCGCCACCGGTCAGGAACCCCTCGGCGACGGCAGGGGCCGCGCCGGACAGGCGGGCGGTCGCCAGGAACGCCCCCGGGGCGAGGTCGGCCACGGTGAAGCGACCGCGGGCGTCGCTCACGGCGGTGCGTCGCTCGACGGCCAGCACCTCGACCTGAGCGCCCGCGGCCGGGGCCCCGCTGGCGGTCAGCACCACGCCGGTCACGGCGGCGGCCGCCTCCAGCGAGATCGTCAGCCCCTCGCCGCCGGCGAGGCTGGGGTCGAGGTCGAGGTCGGCCGGGGCGAAGCCCGCCGCGCGGACCTCGAGGCGGTACGCGCCGGCGGGGACGGCGAGCAGGTGGAAGGCGCCCTGGGCGCCGGTCCGCAGCGCCCGCGGCTCGCCGCCCGTGAGGGCGTCGGGCACCAGGCGACAGCTGGCGCCCGAGACGGGCGCGCCCGCGACGTCGACCACCTGTCCGCTGAGGACGGGGTCTGCCCCCAGGGTGATGTCGACCGGCTCGGGGTCGGCCCCCAGGGGCACCTCGACCGGCACCGGGCCCGCGGAGAGCCCGCGCGGGTGGCGGAGCACCAGGTCCGCCATGCCGGGCGCCACGCCGCCCACCTCGAACCGGCCGGCGCCGTCGCTCACCGCCTCGAGGACCCGATCGAGCGCCTCGGCCCCGCGCAGGCGCACCCGGACGCCCGACAGCGGCGCGCCTCCGGGCTCGCGCACCTGCCCACGCAGGCGCTGCCCGCTGGGCGCGACCAGGGCCACCTCGGCCGTCTCGCCGGGCCGCACGATCGCCTCCGCCTCCACCGCCAAGCAGCCGCTGTCGGGGGCCGGGTCGAGGCGGGCCAGGGTCAGGCCCGCCGGCAGGTCCTCCAGGTGAAAGGCGCCGTCGTCGCCGACCGCGACCGTCTCGTGCCACCCCTCGGCGAGCACCGTCAGGCGCCCCGCGACCGGCGCGCCCTGCGCGTCGCGCGCGGTCCCGTTCAGGGCGCCGCCGGCCCGCAGCACGATCAGGGCGGCCACGCCCGTGTCGAGGGATTCGCTCTGCCGGCCGCTGCCCGCTCGCACGACGCTCGCGGCGTAGGTGCCCGGCCCCTGCGGCGCGCGCTGCCAGCCGAAGCGTCCCCGAGCGTCGGTGGTGGGTCCGGGGCCGCCACCGATCGGACCCCCGGGGCCGTGGGTCAGGCGCAGGGCGACCCCGGGCAGGGGGCGGCCGGCCGCGTCGACCACTCGACCGCCGAGGCTCGTCGCGGGGAGCGCGCCGGCCGGGTCGGCCGCGACGTCAGCGCCTCGCACGCGGGCCGCGGCGTCGGCGCCGGCGCGGCCGGGCGCGCGCCCGTCGGACGGGGCGACCGCGGCGGCCTCACCGCCGGTCGCTTGGGCGGCGTGCCCGCCGCGCGAGCCGCCCCGGGGCCCGCGGGCCGGCGCGCCGGGCAGGACC
>JAWLGW010000062.1:0-13421 GCA_041690735.1 Planctomycetota bacterium | reverse complement strand
CACGGGCTTGAGGCCGTCGCGCACGTCGGGCAGGGCGCGCGAGGTGATGACGCTCATGGCGTAGCGCAGGTACCGTTCCCGCGCGGCCTGGGCGATGTCGATGGGCTCGATGGTCTCGGCGACGGCCAAGGCGCTCTCTCTCCGGTCGAAGGGCTCTCGACCCTGGAAGGCCACAGACGGCCTCCTCGGGGGCGAAGGCTCGGCACCTTACCCCGAGCCCCCCTCGCGTCAACGGCGACGACTCGGGCCGCGGCGGCGGCCGGACCCCGCCGGCGGCCGCCGAGCGACCCGCTCCCGGGCGCGGACACTTCCATGACGGCCGGCGCCAGTTCCCGAAATCGGGCCCCGGGTGCCCGAGAACGGTGGCGGAGTCGGAGCCTGGATCCAACGAGTTAGGCGCCGCCGAAGGCTGGGTCGGGAGTTGCTCGATCGCTGCGCGGCCGGCTGGAGACCGGCGAATCTGGGGCTGGTAGGGGTGTACGACGTGAACGACGCGATTCAGGGCTCGATTCCAGGCGAAGGCGCAAGGCCGAAACAGGCCGGGGACGCCTTCGAGATCACACCCGTGGCCCACCGGGCGGTGCGGGTCACGGTGGCGGGGAAGCTGCGCGGCAGTCGCGCCCGGCACCTCGGCGACCACCTGCAGGAGCTGGTCGAGGAGGGCGTCCGCCGCCTGGTGCTCGACCTGCAAGGCACCGCCTTCCTCGACAGCCTGGGGGCGCTCGCGATCGAGCAGGCCCTGGAGCGGGGGCTGCGGATCCACCTGGTGGTCACCCGCTCGTTCTCGTTCGAAGGCACCTTCAGCGCCCGCGCCCTCAGCCGGCCCCCGCATCGCACCGGCCTGCGCGTCCACCACGACCTGGCCGAGGCCCTGGCGACGGTGCGCGAGATCCAGGACAGCGGCCTCGTCCTCGCCTGAATTTCGAGGGTCTCAGGCTGCCATGCTGGCCGTGTGTCGAGACGCCCTCGACGCCTGAGACCCACGAAATTCAGCTATAAGGCGCGCCGCTGCTCTTGTGAAGAGCGGCCGCTCTTGCGCAGGAGCGCGGCGCGGCTGTCGCTCGCCCGGGAGCTCCTGCTGTCGCGCGCCCACGTCGCGGGGGTGCTCGCTCGCTGCGGACCCGCGTCGCGTCGAGACGGGACCGTACCCACCACCGGCGTGGCAGCCTGGGACCCTCGAGTTTCCCGGTTTTGGAATCCGGAAGGGGTTCGGTCGCCGCACGGGCTGAAATGAAACGAGTTGCGGCGGGCCCCGAGTTTGCAAAGCCAAGCGGCGAGAGGGTCTGCATGACTGCGTCCGCCTGGTCTGTGCGCCGGATCGGCGCCACCTCCCTATCCCTGGGCTTGGCTGTCGGGCTCTCGCTGGGCGCGGCGGGCTGCTCGGACAGCGGCGGCGGCGGGAGCAGCAGCGCCTCCACCGTGGCCCCCTCGACCTCGGCCAGCGGCGGCGCGGGCTCGGGCGGCGCGGGCTCGGCCGGTCAGGTCCCGATCACGCCCACCCTCACCCAGGGGCGCTGGTTCAAGGGCGACCTGCACAGCCACTCGGCGCCCTACTCAGCCGACGCCCAGCGCCAGGGCGGCGACCCGCCCGGCACCTGCTTCTACCTGGCGGAGCACGTGGGGCTCGACTTCCTGGCCCTCACCGACCACCGCACCATGGATCAGGTGAACGACCCGACCTACCGGGCGAACACCCTCACGATCCTCGACGGCGAGGAGTGGGGCGGCACGGTGCACATGGGCATGGTGGGCCTGCAGCAGCAGGTGCCCGAGATCAACGGCGGCCTCGGGGCCTCGACCCTCAACGCGCAGGTCCAGGCGGCCTATGACGACGCCCACCGCCAGGGCGGGGCCGTGATCGCCAACCACCCCTGCCTCGACAGCAAGGTCCACATCTGGCTGGCGCGCGACTTCGACGCGGTCGAGGTGTGGAACGGCTACTGGAACTTCCCCCGCGGCTGGAAGGACTCCACCCAGCAGGACGTCGACGACAAGCTGAGCAACGAGGGGTTGAGCGCGATCGGCGAGGACGCCAACCCCGAGATCCGCGCGGCGCTGGCGGTGCGCGGCGGGGGCTCCACCCACCAGGCGCTCAAGTTCTGGGAGGCGCACCTCGACCAGGGCCGCAAGAAGGCGATCGTGGGCGGCGGCGACCGCCACTCGATCGTGTTCCCCGGCCTGCCGACGACCCGGGTCCACGCGGCCGGCAACAGCCAGGCGGAGATCGTGGCGGGGATCCGCCAGGCCCGCACCTGGGTGGGCGCCTTCGAGGGGCCCGAGGTGGACTTCACCGCCGACGCCGACGGCGACGGCGTGTTCGAGGCGATCATCGGCGACTCGGTGCCGGTCGGCCGCGCCGTCACCTACCGGCTCCGGGTGCAGAACGCCCAGGACGGCCGGGTGGACGTGGTCAAGAACGGCCGCACGGTGCTGCAGTTCGCGGTGCTCACGGGCGACGACACCTTCACCTGGACCGACACCGCCGCCAGCCGGAGCTGGACGCGGGTGGACGTGTTCGAGCGGTGCGACTTCAGCGCGCCGAACAGCAGCGGCTTTCAGCTCCTGGCGCTCAGCGGGGCGATCTTCGGCCAGAGCGGCGCCCAGGGCCTGACCACGATCGCGGCGCCCCTGGGCTTCCAGATCTCGATCGGGACCCGGTTCCCCACGATCCGCCTGCCCCACGAGTACGACAAGATCCTCAACTTCGACCGCATGAACTGGGGCTACTCCCGAGGCGCGATCACCAGCCCGATCTGGGCGGAGTAGACGGCGCCGCGCGCGCCGCGTATCGTCGTCAGCAGTGAGCCGCTGAGCTCCCCGGCCTCGCCCACCGGACCCCTCCGGGCGTCGAATGCTCGCCTCTTCGTTCCTCTGGCGGTCGCGCGGTGACGCGTGCGATCAGCTCCTGGCCTGCTGCCAGGCCGCCTCGCGTCGGCGGGTCGCCGCGTCGCTGGAGCGGTCGATCGCCGCCAGCATCCTCGCGGCGATCGCGCCTCCCGAGCGCGTGCCCGACCTGCAGCGCCTCGTCGCCGACGCCGCCGCCGACCCCTGGGTGCGGATCTTCTGCCAGCGGGGTCTGGTCCGCCTGGGGCACCGCCCCGACGTCGACCTCGAGCGCCAGCTGCTCGAGGGCGATCCGGCCCGCCCCGCGCGTGAGGGCCAGCGCCCGCGGGAGGAGGCGTGCCTGGACGAGCTGTCGCGCCTCGCCGCGAGCGGCGCCCCCGAGGTCGTCGCTCGGCTGGACCGGGAGGTGGCCCGTCTCAGCCGCGCCCTGGCGGAGCCCGCCCCCGACCCGGGGCCTCGTCCGGGACCGGACGCAGAGCGGGCAACGCGAAAGGCCTGGGCGCTGCGGGCCGGCACGCTCCGTCGCGAGCGACGCGATCTCGAGCAGCGGGCCCACGTCGTGGTGAACCTGCTGCTCTCGGCGCCGCTCCGGAGCGAGCGGCTGGAGGCCCTGCTGCGCGGCGACCCGCACCCCCTCCTGGGGGCGAAGCTGGAGGGGCAGCTGTGGCGACAGGACCCCGAGCGGGCGGCGCGCTGGTTGCGGGACCTGCTCGCTCGGTCGGGCTCACGGCAGGGGGTGCACGCCCTGTGGCACCTCAGCCGACATCCCTGCCCCGGGGACCTCTCGCTGCTGCAGGCCGCGACCCGGCACCCGCAGCCCTGCCTGCGCTACCTGGGCCTCGACGGCCTGGCCCGCCTCACGGCAGCGGAGCCCGCCTTCGCGCACACCGCGCTCGCGGCGGCGGCCCACGCGCTCATGGACCCTTCCGCGCTGGTGCGGGCCCGCGCCCACGGGCTCCGCGCCCGGCACGGCGAGGAGGAGAGCGTCGCATGGCTGGTGACCGCGTCGCGGACCGGGGAGGTGCGCGCCCGGGCCGAGGCCACGCGCTGGTTGGCTGCCCAGGACCCGGCGCGACACTTCGAGCTGCTGACCCAGGCGTTGCTCCACGACCAGGGCACCCTCCAGGACTACTTCCTGCCGGTGCGCGAGGAGGCCGCCTACGGGATCGCCCGGGTCGCCAGCGACGAGGCGCTGACGGTGCTGGTGCGCGCCGCGCTGCGCGGCACCAGCAACACCGTCTCGGGCGCGATCGAGGACTACCTGACTGCGATCGTCGCCTGGCGGGCGGGCGAGCCGCTGCGGCAAGAGCTCGGCGGCGACGACGAGCTGGCTCCGCCCGCGACGCCGGACGCGCCCCCGCTGCGGATCTACCCCAACCTGTGGCGCCGGCGCCTGCACCGGCACCTGGCGCTGGAGTGAGGGGTCAGCGCGCGGCGGAGTGGAGCACGCGGGCCAGGTCGATCCCCAGCCGGTCGATCCACAGCTCGAGGGGCTGGTCGCGGGCGTCGCCCGACACGATTCATTTCATGGCACGAATTGCCCGGACCGGGTCGAGCACTTCGTTCGCGTCTCAGGTCGGGCACGAGCCGCCGTCCGGTCGGGACCCCCAGCGTCCGGATCGGACGCTCGACCCGCGGCCGGCTCCGTGGCCCCGCTCGTTGCGCGTCTCACCTCCGCCGACGGCCCGGCGCTTGCACCCGGAGCACGCAGAGAAGAGGTGGTCCCCATGCGCGCTCCGCTCGGCCTGCTGCTCCCCGTCCTGATCTCCCTCGCCGCCACGTCTGCTCGGGGCGACGACGTCGCCGCCGGCCTGGCCGCGATCCGTGCCTCCCACACCCGCGAGGTGGTCGAGGTGCTGGCCTCGGACGCCTTTGCGGGGCGCGAGGCGGGGCGGCCGGGCGGCCGCCGGGCGGCGGACTGGCTGGCGGCTCAACTGGCTGACCTCGGCCTCGCGCCCGCGGGGGACGCAGGGAGCTACTTCGAGGCCTTCGATGACCGCGGCCTCCGCAACGTCCTCGGGGTGCTCGCCGGCACCGACCCCGCCGCCGGCGCGATCGTGGTGGGCGCCCACTACGACCACCTCGGCGGCGCCGACGGGATCTACAACGGCGCCGACGACAACGCCTCGGGCTGCGCGGCCGTACTGGAGATCGCCCGGGCGCTACGCGCCGCAGGCCTCCGCCCCCGCCGCTCGATCGTGTTCGCCTTCTTCGACGGCGAGGAGCACGGCAAGCTGGGCAGCAAGCATTACCTCTCGGCGCGTCCGGGCCACACGGTGCTCATGTTCAACTTCGACATGGTCGGCCGCATGTGGCGGCGCACCGTCAAGGTGGTGGGCGTCGGCTCCTCACCTCGCCTCGCCGGCTGGCTCGACGGCGCCGAGCCGTGGGTGCCGCGCCTGCGCGTGAAGCGCTACGACTCGGTCAGCAGCTCCAGCGACCACGCCGCCTTCCACGCCCACGGCGTGCCGGTCCTGGCCGCCAACACCGGCTTCCACTCCGACTACCACCAGCCCAGCGACGAGGCCGCCAAGATCGATCACCAGGGGATCGTGTGGATCGCTCAGCTCGGGTTCCTGCTCGCCCGCCGGGCCGCCGACGACCCGTCAGATCTCGCGGCCGAGGTCGACCCCACCCGCGCCTCCGCCCGCGCGGCCGCCGAGGCGCTCGACATGGAGCCGGCTCTCGGCCACGGCCACGGACTGGTCGGCGGCGTGAGTCATTGAGCCGCTGAGGGGCGAATGAGACGAGCCCAAGCGAGAGGGGCGACTCAGTCGCCCGAGTCGCTCGCCTCGCCCGACTCCGCCTTCGTAGGCGGCACGGTCACCTTGACGATCCGGCCCCGGTGCATGCGCTTGATCGACAGGCGCAGGGTGCCGCCGGGGGCCAGCAGCCGCTCGAGGTCGGCCACGTCGTTCACCGGCTCGTCGTTGACGTGGGTGATCAGCTCGTAGGGCTTGATCCCCGCGATCGAGGCCTTGCCGCCCATCTCCAGCTTGGCGATCACGACGCCGGGCTCGTCGGCGCCGCGCTGCAGGTAACGGCGCACCTCGTAGGTCAAGTTCGTGGCGGTCAGGCCCAGGGCCTGCGACTCGTGCCGCTTGGCGCTCTGGAAGTGGGGCGGGCTCTGCACCACCTGCATGGGCATGCGCAGCACGTCGCCGCCTCGGGCGACCTGCGCCGTGAACGCGGTGCCGAAGCCGAGGTCGGTGAGGGCCCGGGTGAAGGTCGTCTCGGCCGCCGGCCAGGGCGCGGGGATCTGCTCGAAGAACTGCTCCGGCACCTCGTCGAGCCGGTCCCAGGGGAACATGCTCATGAAGCCGCTCGGGTCCTGGCCCAGCTCCACCTCGAGGGGCTTGGGCTGCCCCTCGACGTCGAGGCGCAGGAGGACGTCGCCCAGCTCGAGCCCCGCCTCGGCGGCCGGCGAGTCGGGGTACACGTACACCACCAGGGCGCCGCGGGTGCCGCCCTGCGTGAGGTGCGCCACCCCGTTGGCCCGGGCCAGCTCGGGCTCGAGGGGCTGCAGCTCGACCCCCAGCCAGGCCAGCCGGTTCTCCTCCCCCTCGGCCACGGGGACGTTGCTCGGGTCGACGTGCGCCTCGAGGTCCGCCAGCAGGTCGCGCAGGACCGCCGCCGGCACCGGCACCGCCTCGGGGCGCGACCAGCGCTCGCGGGTGGTCACCTTCTCGCGCGTGGCCATGGGCACGCTCACCAGCGCCCCCCCGAGCGTGAACGGGAACAGCCCCTCCTTCCCCACCCACGAGGTGCTGTAGTCGCGCTCCCGCTCACCGCTGGCGCTGGCCACCTCGGGCAGCAGCACCCCGCCGCGCCCCTCCCGCACCTCGCTGAACCAGGTCCGGCCCGGGTGCGCCACGCGGCGCTCGCCCTGGATCAACACCTCGCGATACAGCAGCAGCCTGTCCCGCAGCGCCCGCACGTCGCCGGCGGCGAGCTCGGGGACCACGGCGAGCGGGGCCGGGGTGTCGACGAGCAGGGCGCCGTAGTCCCGCAAGCTGCCGGCGAAGCTGGCCTCGATCGGCTGCTCGCCCTCGCTGGGGAACAGGAGCACCCGCTCCAGGCGCGCCGTGTCGCTCGGCTTGAGGGGCGCCAGGATCAGGGCGCGCCGCGCGCTGACGGCCACGGCGAGGCCGTTCCACTCGGTCAGCGCGTCGTCGGGGTCGCGGCCCATCATCATCATTTGCATGGAGTTGCCGGCGCTGCGCGGGCTGCGGAAGGTGAGGCGCGCCCGCAGCAGCCCCGCCGCGCCCTGCCGCTCGACCCGGGCGTGCGCCGCCGCCAGCTGCTCGGCGCTCACCTGCTCCCACTGCAGCGGCCCGCCGCGCCAGGGTCGCTCGAGGTGCAGCGCGCCGCTGAAGCTCGCGCCCAGCGGGTCGCCGGCGGCGCTCAGCAGCAGGCAGTCCGCCCGCAGGTCGATCACCTGCTCGCCCAGCTCGGTCACCCGCACCGCCGCCGGGAGGGGGAACACGTTGGTGGCCCACCCCGCCGGCTGCCGGTAGTAGGCGGCGACCCAGGCCGGCGGCTCCTCGCCGCCCGTGGGGTTCGTGGCGAACTGGAGCGGCTTGGTCCCGGGCAGCGCCTCGGCGAGGCCCAGGATCACCGCCGGCTGGCGGGTGGCGTAGGCGACCGGCTGCGCCGCGGTGACGGCGTCGCCGAAGTGGACCCGGATCGACTCCACGAACCGCTCCGCGACCATGAAGTCGGCGGTGACCACCCGGTCGGGCGCCACCAGGTAGCCGTCGCCCCACAGGGGGCGCTCCTCCTCGATCGCCGAGCGGATCATGCCGGTGACGTAGTTGCTGTAGCGCCCCGAGGTCGAGGTCGGCAGCTCGCCGTTGTCGCTGCGGAAGCGAAACTCCACCCGCACCAGCGAGGGCGCGAGGGCCTCCGCCAGGGCGACGGCGCGGTGGGGGGTGGCGTCCGACGGCGGCGCCTCCTGCTGGGCGCCCGCCGGGGCGGCCAGCGCGAGGGCGAGGAGGGCCGAGAGGAGCGCGGAGTCGGTCGAGGTCATGGGGGCTCCCGAGGGTCGCCTAGTCGTTGGAGTAGTCGCGGGTCAGGTCGAGGACGTGCTGGCGCATGAGCCCGCGCCGCAAGACCGTGAGCACCAGGCGCGGCCGGGTGTCGATCGCCTGCAGGGTGGCCCGGTGGATCGCCTCCACGTCCTCGAGGGTGGTCACCGGCTTGCCGTCCACCTGCAGGAGGATGTCCCCCTGCTGCAGGCCCGTGCGGGCCGCGTTGCCGGGGGACTTGATCCCGTACACGAACACCCCTTGCTGCCGGTAGAAGTACAGGTCGGGGTTGTCGAACTGGTTGATCGCCTTGACCGTGAGGTCCCACCGGGGGCAGTCCAGCTCGCGCCCCTCGACCTCACCCTTCTCGCGCGGGACGAGCTCGAGGGTGATCGTGGTCTCGCCCCGCTGGACCTCGAAGGTGGCGGGCTCGCCCCGCGGCAGCAGGGCCAGCGTGCGCCGCACCCGCGGCAGGTCCTCGGCCGACAGCGCCGTCAGCACCTGGTCCCCCACCCGCAGCAGCCGGTCGCGCGGCTTGAGCCCGGCGCTGCGCGCGGGGCTGCCGGGGTCGGTCTCGGCGACGATCACGCCCCGGTCGCCCTCGAAGTACACGTTCTTGTCGAAGTCGCGCAGCGGCTGCAGCTGGAGCCCCAGCCAGCTCCAGCGGACCTGCCCCTGGCGGAGGTGGGGCAGGAGCAGGGCGATCGTCTCGGCGGGGATCGCGAAGCCCATGTCGCCCCCGCCGCGGGTGTTGATCCCGATGATCCGCCCGGTGGTGTCGATCAGCGGCCCGCCCGAGTTGCCGGGGTTGATCGAGGCGTCGGTCTGCAGCCACCGGCTGTACTCGCTCGCCTCGGGCAGGTAGCGGCGGGTGCAGCTGATGATCCCGATCGACACCGAGCGGTTGAGGCCCCAGGGCGCCCCCATGGCCATGACGAAGTCGCCCTCGGTCAGGGCCGCCGAGTCGCCGAAGGCGGCCGACGGCAGCTCGCCCTCGGTGACCTTGAGGCGCAGGAGCGCCAGGTCGGTCGCCTTGTCGCTGCCCACGATCTCGGCCTGGAAGGGGGTGCCGTCCGCCAGCTGGCAGCGCACCTCCACCGCCTTGTCGATCACGTGCCAGTTGGTCAGCACCTCCCCCCGGGGGTCGATGATCACCCCGCTGCCCGACACCTCGTGCTGCTGGCGCTTGCCGCCCTCGTGGGTCTCGCGCACGCACTTGATGAACACCACCGCCGGGAACACCTTCTCCTTGGCCTCCCGCACGATCTGGCGGAAGTCGGCGGGCAACGTGGCCAGGCCCTCCTGGGCGTGGGCCATCGGGGCGGCCGTCAACAGGGCCAGGGCGACGAGGGACGAGCGTGCGGTCACGGGGGCACCTCCGCGGGGCCCCATGAGAACCGCCCGGGACGGGCGCGACCAGAGGACTTCGGTGCTCGCTTCGGCTCTCCTCCCTCGGGTGGGTCGGGTCGGCCCCTCAGCGGGCGTAGATCGGGCTGGTGATCGCGGCGCGCGACCAGTCGGGCTCGAGCAGCGCGAGGTTGGCGAGCTTGCGCAGGTCGGGGTGGACCACGATCGCCGGGTAGTTGGTGCCGGTGGTCACGGTGACCCCCCACAGGGAGAGGAGGGCCTGCACGTTGGCGGCGCCCGGGCTGGCGGCCGCCTGCGCCACCTGGCCGGCGGCCGGCAAGCTCCAGTCGACGCGGTGGTAGGCGTCGACCCGGAACCAGTCTCCGCTCGCGGGGGTGACGGTCTGGGTCAGGGTGTGGTCGTCGCTGGCGATCACCTCCTGGGCGGCGGCGCGGCCGCGGCGCACGATCCGCACCAGGCCGTCGCGGGCGCCCCGGATGCGGACCCGCAGGGTCGCCGGGCGGCCGGCGGCGAGGGCGTCGCCGATGCGGGCCTCGAACACGCCGTCCCCGTCCCCGTCGGCCTCGAAGGTGACGAAGGGGCCGTCGGGTCCCTGGGTGACGATCGTCCGACCGGCGCGCACCGCGGCGATCAGGTCCGCCTCGCCGGCGCTCGGCGCCAGGACCCAGGTGGTGGGGTAGCCGGGCGGCAGCAGCTTGTGGCGGTCGCTGCCGCCGACCGCCGCCACCCGCTCGCCGCGCTCCAGGCGGGCCTCCCAGTAGGCGAGGGCCCGGTCGTTCCCGCCCCCCGGGGCCGCGATCGCCTGGCGGATCTCGGCGCTGGGCGCGACGCCGGCGGCGGTCAAGCCCTCGCCGTCGAGGCGCGCCTGCAGGTCCGCGGCGTCGCTCGGGTGAAGGCCCGTGTCGCTCAGGGTCCACAGGTTGTTCCACACCTCGACCGCGTCGACCCGCTCCACGGCGAACAGCCAGGGGAAGGTGTTCCAGCAGGGGTGGTACTGGATCGCCAGCCCCCCCTCGGCGTGCACCTCGTCGATCAGGTCCTGCACGTAGGCCGGCCAGGCGGCGGGGTCGCCGCTCAGGCGGGGCCGCACCGTCCGGCCGCCGATCAGCCCCAGGTGGACCATGTCGGTCCACTCGTAGCCGCCCACCAGGCCGAGGTCGGGGGTGGGCACGAAGGCCGGGTCGCCGCGCTGGGTGAGGGTGCTGTGGTCGGTGAGGGCGACGAAGTCGAGTCCCACGAACCGCGCCAGCCCCGCCGTCTGCGCCACCGTGTCCACCCCGTCGCCCGAGTGGGCGGTGTGGACGTGGAAGTCTCCGGACCACCACCGGTCGGCGGGAGGCGCCGGGGGCGAGGGCGCGGGGGTCGGGGTCGCGGAGGTGGCAGGCGCGGCGGCGCTGGCGGCAGCGGCGCGGGACCCGCCGTCGTCGGCGCAGCCGCTCAGGCCGACGGACACCCCGGCGGCCAGGCCGCCGAGGAGCAGGACGAGGTGTGGACGCATGGAGCCTCCCCGGGTGCGGGGGGAGGCGGGGCAAATGGGCGACCGAAGCGGAGCGCCACATCTCCTGTGGCGACGGTCCCTTTTCCGCCAGCGCGGGCCTCGGCGCGGCGGATTCGTCCGGAAGGTGGATCGACCTCAGCGGCGGGAGCCGGACGGGCGCGAGTCGGAGGCCTCGTCCTCGGAGCCGCCAGACCCTGGCCCGACGGTGGGGTGGTCGAACTCGGTGTCGCCCACGTGCACCCACAGGGTGGCCCGGCGGGCCACGAAGCTGCTGGTGCCCTGCTCCCCCGGGCCCCCGTCGGTCGCGGTGGACAGGATCCACCAGCCGGGCTTGGGCAGGGTCACCGCGAACACCCCCTGGTCGTCCGTGCGCACCCCGAGCCGGTACTTGGGCAAGTAGCCCCCCTCGTGCTGGAGGTGCCCCGGGGCGTACGTCTCGGCGTCGACGATCATCTCCGGCATGGCCTGCCCGCTGGCGAGGACCTGCCCGCGGAACACGCTGCCGGTAGGGATCGCGTAGGGGCGGGTCAGGGGCAGGATCTCCAGCGGATCCTGGAGCACCCGGTGCCACCCCACCTGCGCGCCGGTCTCGTGCTTGACGTGGATGATCAGCTTGCTGTAGTCGGCGACGGTCCGCTGCGGCGGCTCGTGGTACAGCCCGCCGTGGAACGAGAACACGTGGTCGCCCGAGGATCGAGGGGTGTAGCGCACCCGCCACCGGGGAAGCTCGGTGGTCCCCAGGCTGGTGACCGAGGCGGTCAGGTCGAAGGCCCGCCGCTGGGGCGGATACACCCGCACCTTCTCGGGCTTGTGGACCGCGTGCCGGTCGTTCCAGAAGGGGTGCCCGATCGTGTATTCGATCTCGATCGGCTCCCCCCGCTCCACCATGGGCGAGTCGGTGAGCAGCATGGGGTAGTGCGCCCAGGCGGCGCCGCACAGGGCGGCGACCGCGACGAGGGTCAGGGCGATGCGGCGGCTGCTTCGCACGTCGGGGCCTCCTCTACCTTCGAGGGGCAGTCTAGCGGAGGGAGCCGCAGGGAGTCAGGGGGAGCCGCAGGAAGGCGGCTGTCGCTCGACGTCGGCTCCTTGGCAGGAGCCACTCCTCACGCAGAGTCGCGAAGGCGCGGAGAGCGCTCACACAGGGAGAGGGGGACGAACCATCGCCAAGCTGGATCTCCCTCAGCGCAGGCGCGTCTCGCTGGCGAGGGCAGGACGAAGGCCGCGATCCTCGGGGAGGAGGGGCTGTTGGACGCGACAGCAACCCCCACCCGGTTCGCCACGGATCGCGCTCTCGCAGGGGGAGGACCCGCCCCTGTCGCGCGATCGAACATCTCGCTCTGTGCGCGCTCCCCGCGGCTCTGCGACTCTGCGCTGAAGAGGTTCTTGCCAAGGAGCGACCGTTCGAGCGACAGCGTCGAGGAGCGGCCGTCAGAGCGACAGCGCCGAGGAGCCTCGCACAGCGACAGCCTCCCGCGGCTCCCTCCTGTCTCTCCGCGGCTCCTACTCGGTTCGAGCCCGCACGAACTCGAACGCCAGCCGCACCCCGAAGCCGGTCGCCCCCTTGCCGAGGTAGGTCCGCGAGGGGTCTGCGCTCCAGGCGGTGCCGGCGATGTCGAGGTGCGCCCAGGGCTTGCCCTGGGGGACGAAGTGCTTGAGGAACCACGCGCCGGCGATCGTCCCCGCCATGCGCCCCTTGCCCAGGTTCTTGACGTCCGCCACCTCGCCCTTGACGTGCTCCCCGTAGGCGTCGTCCATGGGGAGCGGCCACACCAGGTCGCCCGACGCCTCGCCCGCGGCGCGGACCTCGGTGGCCAGGCGCTCGTCGGGGCTGAGCACGGCGGCCCGCACGTCGCCCAGGGCGACCACGCAGGAGCCGGTGAGGGTGGCGAAGTCGAGGATCACCTCGGGGTCGAACCGCTCCGAGTAGGCGAGGGCGTCGGCCAGGATCAGGCGACCCTCGGCGTCGGTGTTGAGGACCTCGATCGTCTTGCCGTTGAGGGCCCGGAGCACGTCGCCGGGCTTGTTGGCGCCCCCGCCCGGCATGTTCTCGGTGGAGGGGACCAGGCCCACCACCTTGACGGGCAGCTTGGCCCGGGCGATGGCCAGCATGGCGCCGATCACCGCGCAGCCGCCGCACTTGTCGAACTTCATCTCCCACATCTTGTCGGCCGGCTTGAGGGAGATCCCGCCCGAGTCGAAGGTCAGCCCCTTGCCGACCAGACAGATCGTGCCGGCGCTCTTCTTGCCGCGGGGCGTGTACTCCATCTGGATGAACCTGGGCGGCTCGCTGCTGCCCTTGGCGACGCCCAGCAGGGCGCCCATGCCCAGCCGCTGCATCTCGGCCCGGTCGAGCACCTTCACCTTGAAGCCCGCGGCCCGGCCGGCCTTCTTGGCCGCCGCGGCCAGGGCCGTGGGGGTGCCGAAGTTGCCGGGCTCGTTGGCGAGGTCGCGGGCGAGGTTCACCCCCTCGGCCACCGCCAGCGCCCGGTCCACGGCCTGCTTGGCCCCCTTGTCGCCGAACAGGGCCACGGTCAGGTTGCCGGCGGTGGCGCCGTCGCCGTTGGTCCTGGTCTTGTGGCGCTCGAAGGCGTAGCCCGCGATCGCCACCGCCTCGGCGGCGGCGCCCAGCACCGCCGCCTCGTCGAGGCCTCGCGGGAGCACCGGCGGCGGCACCAGCGCCAGCC
>JAWLGW010000061.1:0-13465 GCA_041690735.1 Planctomycetota bacterium | reverse complement strand
CGACCTGCGCCGCCGGCGGGCCCTCCTCGCCGGCGCCGCGGGCGCCGCGGCGGACCCACCGGGCGCCCTGGGCCCGGACCCGCTGCCAGGCGGCGCGGCGGCTGGCGAGCGCGCGCCCGCTGCCGGCAGCGATCTGGTCCCCCGGGGAGAGGACGCCCTCCTCGCCATCCACGTGGATCGCCAGCGGCTCGGGGTTGCCTGCGTCCGCCTGCAGGCGCCAGCCCTCCGCCTCGCGCAGCAGGGTGGCCCCGTGGCCGGCGATCAGGTCGACCCGGGCGTTCCCCCACCGCAGCGCGGCGCTGGCCCGGTGCACCCGCAGCTGCACCTCGTCGCTCAGGCGCAGCAGGGCGACCCGCGCGCCGCCGTCGACCGTGAGGCGATGAGCGTCGGTGAGCGCGACCGCCAGGGGACGCAGGTGCGGCTCGACGAACGCCTCACCAGCGTGGAGGGCCACGGCCTCACCGGCCTCGGCCAGCAGGGTCAGGTCGGTCGCGGTGCCGAGCTTGAGCGC
Source organism: Planctomycetota bacterium (assembly GCA_041690735.1). Classification (GTDB taxonomy): domain Bacteria; phylum Planctomycetota; class J058; order J058; family J058; genus JAWLGW01. The sequence goes on along the minus strand of JAWLGW010000061.1, from coordinate 12,954 downwards.
GGCCCCCGAGGGGAGCGCCAGGCGGGCCAGGCCGCTGGCGCCCGTGGCCACGGGCTGGCCGGCCAGGAGGAAGGTCGGATCGCCGGTGTCGCTCACGGGCGCGCCCGCCGCCAGGACGTCGCCCACGACGTCGGTGATCGCGGCGGCGGGCGTCGCGCCGCCGACCCGGGCGAAGGTCCCCAAGGGGGGCGCGTCATGACGCCGACCGCTCTCGTCGACGATCGCCTCCAGGTCGGCCCGCCGCAGGAAGCCACCGGCCTCACCGTCGAGGGCCACGAACAAGAGGTCGGGGAACTCGACCAGGACCTCCCCGGCGATCGGCTCGCGCTGCCGATCCCGGAACACGAAGGTCTCGGGGCGCGCCTCTCGGGCGAGCAGTCCCACGACCAGGGCCGCACCTCCGGCGACCGCCAGGCGGCGCCTCCAGGCGGGCCGGAGGCTGGAGCCTTGGTCCGAACGCTCCCTCGCCGCCACCACGCTCACTCTCCCCGCTCGGCGGCCATGTACGAGCGGAGTCCCTGGGCCTGAGACACGCTCAGGTGGCGCCCGGGCTCCACGTAGATGGCCTGCCCGAACACGTACGACAGCACGTAGCTGTCGCTGCGGATCGCGAGGTCGAACTCCACCCCCCGCTCCACCTCGACGCTGCGCCGCTGGGGCCCGGAGAACACCTCCAGCCGCAGGGTGCCGTCCTGCTCGAGGTGCACCGTGCAGCGGCCGGCGCCGTCCTCGTGGGTCACCAGCCGCCCGTCGGACGTCTGGATCCGCGTCGTCTCGCCCAGGCGCGCCAGCACGATCCGGCTCTTCGGCGCCAGCACGACCTCCCCTGCCGGGGTGTCGACCGTCACGCCGGCGGGCGTCGACCGCTGGACGGACAGGGGCCCCGCCCAGCCGCGGGTGACGACGACGACGCCGCCGGGGAGCTCGTGGCGCTGCTCACCGCTGGCCGCGACGGTCTCCGCGCGGTCGCCGACGGTCGCGGCGCCGGCGGTCGAGGCGGGGCTGGGCTCCGGCTCGCTCGGCCGAGTGACGGTCGCCTCGGGCGTGGTGCGGCGAGCGGGCGGCGGCACGTCGGCGAGCACCCGCTGCCCCTCGCGGGCGAACCGGAAGGTGCCGGGGCCGAGGGGGATCCGGCTGCGGTCGGCGGCCAGCTCGAGGACGTCTTGCTCGCCCGGGCCGCCGACGATCCGCGCCCGGACGCCCCCGACCAGCTCGATCCGGGTGGAGCCCAGCTCGACCGTCTCCAGCTCGCCGGTGCGCGCGTAGCGGGCCCCGGCTCCTGGCCGCAGCTGCAGGTCGAGCCCGCCCAGCGTCACCGGCACGGCCTGCGCGCCGGTCGGCACGCGCAGGCCGACCTCGGCCGCGGTGGCGTCGACCTCGAGCTCGGCGGGCGCCAGCAGCTCGGCGCGCACGGCCGCTCCGAAGCGGGCCCCTGCGGTGCCCGCCACCAGGCTCAGCTCGGTGCGGGCCGAGCTCTCCTCGCGGGGTCGCGTGCGCACGGCGAGCCGCCCGCTCAGCAGGCCCACCTCGCCGCCAGGCAGCCCGAGGCTGGTGCGGTCGCTGGTCTCGAGAACCCCCTCCCCAGCCAGGAGGGCCAGCGGCGCGCCGTTCCCCTGGCCGAGCACCCGCACGCGGCTGCCGCCCTGGACCGCCAGGCGGGCGGCGCCGCTCTCGATGGCGGCTTCGCCCGACTCGGTCTCGAGCACGTCCCCCGGCAACAGGGTCAGGTCCCGCGCCTCCGCCTGATCGATCCGCCGAGGAGGCAGGTCGCGCCGGTGCAGGAGGACGGATGAGGCGGTCCGGACCAGGCGGCCGGCGGTGCGATCGTCCCCCCGAGGCGGCGCGGCGGTGTCGGGCGCCTCCCGCGGGGTCGGCGAGGGCGGGAGCGCCGGCGCGCCGCTGGCCAGCGAGGCGGGGCTGGGGATCCCGAGCAGGATCACCCGCTCGCCCGGCTGGACCGAGACCCGGCGTGCACCGAACTCGAGGCGCAACGGCCAGGCGTTGGTGTTGCTCGCCGCCACGCTGGCCGGCTCGTGCGCCTGCTCCATGCGGACGTCGGCCGCGTGGCTGCGGGGGAGCTCGAGGCGGTAGCCCGCGTCCGCCGAGAACGACGCCCGGCCGCTGATCACGACCAGCCGCGTCCGCTCGCGCAGGTGCTCGGCCTCCGCCTTGCCATCGACCACCTCGAGTCGACCGCCGGGGACCCGCGCGAAGGCGGAGCTCCCCTCGGCCTCCAGCCGCAGGGTGCCCTCTTCGAGCTCCACCGTGCCGCCCCGGAAGCGGAGGATCGCATCATCGCGGGCTGAGGCGACCGCTCCCGCTGCCAGCAGCAGCTGCACGCGGCCGTAGGGCCCCGTCCGCAGCTCGTCGCCGTCGAGCACGACCGCCGCTGACCCATGGATCGAGGCGGCCAGCTCCTGAGCCCGCCGCTGACGTCGGACCGGGCCCTCGACCATCTTGATCAGGCCGACGGGGTCGGCGACATCCGGCGCGGGGGAAGGGACGGCCTCGCCGCTCCCGTCCCGGTGGGCGAGGACGTCCGCCCGCTCGACGAAGGAGAGGCCCGACGAGCCGTCGATCAGCAGCCGCCCCGGACCGGCGGCGACCACGCGCCCCTCCAGGGTACGCCCGTCACGGAGCTGGAGCACGTCGCCGCGAGCCGGGCCCGCGAGCAGCAGCAGGATCGCGCCGACCAGGGAGGCGGCGACAGGACGGGGTCGAGACATAACCAAGGGAATAGTCGAAGCAGCTGCCGCCTGCAAGAGCAGGATTTACGGGTTGACAGCCGCCACCCGGGCCGGGAGAGCAGGGGGTGGGCGGAACCCCGAGGCAGGCCGCCGATCTGGCCGAGCGGGCCGAGGTAGAGACACTGCCCGAGACGCGTTCTGACCGCGGGGCGTTGCGTCCCGCCGCGGGCAAGGACTTCCCCCTCCGCCTCGCATACGTCCCGCCCGGGCTCCACCGCGCGGCGGCCCACTGCAAGGGTCAGGCCAGGCTCGAAGCAGCTCGCGCCGCGCCTCCAGCGACGGCGTACGCCCCCCGAATCCGTCCCAGGTCCGCCGTGTGCCTGGGGGGGGTCATGACCGTCGCCCGCCGCGTCCTCCCCCAACGGCTCCACTTCGTCTCCCGTCGCTGCACGCAGCGTCAGCTGCTGCTGACCCCCAGCCGCGACGTCAACCGGATCGTGCGCTACGCCCTGGCCACGGTCGCCTCCCGCTACCGGGTGCGCGTGTGCGCCGTCGCGGTGCTCTCCAACCACATGCACGCGCTGCTCGAGGACCCCCTGGGCGAGCTCCCCGACTTCATGCACGACCTCGACCAGCTGATCGCCCGGGCGCTCAATGCTCACTACGGAAGAGGCGAGAACTTCTGGAGCCAGCCCGACTCCTACAACGCGCTCGACCTCCTCACCCCCGAGGAGGTGCTCGAAAAGCTGGTGTACCTGTACGTCAACGCCACCAAGGACGGGCTGGTGGACCACCCCGACCGCTGGCCCGGGTTCCTGACGCGGCCCGAGGACATGGGAGCGCGCCGCTACGTCGAGCCCCGCCCGGCGGCCGCCTTCGTCGGCGGCCGCCGCCCCGCCGGCTTCGAGCCCACCTACCGCCCCCGCGGCCGCGGCCGGCGCGCCCGCCGGCGCCGAGGCCCGCAACCCTCGCGGGCCCGCCACCGCATCCGCCCCAGCACCCTCCCCGACGTGGCGGGGTTCGGCGTGGCGGTGCCCTCGCTGTTCGCCGACCTGCCCCTGCCCGCCTTCCACCGCCTGGTCCGCGGCGCCGTGGAGACCCGGGTGGCCGAGATCCACGCCGAGCGCGCCGCCGAGGGCCTGACCGCCTTCATGGGCCCCGACCGGGTCCGCAACCAGGATCCCTTCAGGTCCGCCGGTGACGTGTTCCCCGACTTCGCCCTCAACCCCCACCTCCCCGGCGGCGACCGCCCCGACCCCGAGCGGGTCGCCGAGCTCCGCGCCTGGCGGGCCGCCTACCGCGACGCCTACACCCGCTGGCGCAGCGGCCGGCACAAGACGGTCTTCCCCCGCGGCACCTACGGCGTCCGCCGCTACCACGGCGCCCTAGTCGCCCCGTCCTGAACCCGGACGGGCCAGCGCCGCCGAGTCCCTTCGGCCCGTCGGTCGCGCTCGCGCCCGGCGCCCTCGGTCGTGTACCGCCTCGTCCCCCGCGCCTACCGCCGCGGTCCGCGCCTGCGGCGCTCGCGCCGCTCGCGCCGCTCGCCGAAGTCGATTCGGCAGCGAAGCTGACGACTACCCACGGGAAGAGAGTCGAGAGTCGCGCGTCACGGCGTCAGTCCAGCCCAATCTCCTTCACGTACGGGAGCAGGTGAATGCTCCCCTCCTCCGCCGCAGGGAGGGTGAAGGTCACCCGGAGGGAGCGACTCATGTCCTCCTCGCCGATGGCGCGGAACAGGGTGCGCACCCGCTGCTCGGCCTCGGCCAGGCCGGGGTCCGACTTGGCGCGCATGCGGCGCATGGCCGGGCGGTCGGGGGTCCGCTCGATGTGGTCGCGGTACTGGCGGGCCATCTTGGCGGCGATCCGGCTCACCCGCACCAGCTCGCCGGTCGCGGGGCGGCGGATCACCAGGGTCACCTGCTCGCTGGCGAGGAACCGCTGCACGCTGCGGGGGTCGAGGTCGGCGAGGTGCAGGCGCTCCAGCGAGGGCAGGCACCACACGTCCTTTCCGCGGCGGACCAGGTACAGGTAGACCTCCCCCAGGGGCGGCGCGTCTTTCCCCGCCACCTGCCGGAAGCCCATGGCGGCGCCCACCAGCTTGATCTGGTCGTCGCGCTGCAGCACCGTGGGCCGCGCCTCCTCGCTGAAGGTCGCCCGGCCAGGCGCGCGCTCGACGAAGGACAGGGCGTCGAGGCGGAACTCGCGCGCGACCAGCAGGGGCATGTTGTCCGCGAAGCGGCCGCTCCACAGGCCGGCGGCGTCGTGGCCGAGGATCTCGCCGTCGGCGTGCTCGGGGAGCCACGTCTCGGAGGGGTCGAGGGGGCGGTCCTGCGGCGCGAGCAGGTCTCGCGTCGGCCGGCGCACCAGACGGACGTCGCGCACGTCCGCCGGGCGGTACTGGGTGATCAGGAGGTTGTTCCCCTTCCCCTCCCCGGTGACCAGGGTGAGGAGCCGCGGGCGCAGCGCGCGCACCGTGCCGCTCATGGCCCCGCCGCGCGCCAGGCTCACCTCGACGAGGTCCCCCTCCTGAAGCTCGAGGACCTCCTTGGGGACGGTCCTGATCTTGCTCGTCCCCGGGCCCGCCGGCGCGGCGCCCGCCTGAGGCCCGCCCTCCCGCGCCGGCGGCGCGGCGGTCGGTCGGGTGCCGGTCCGGGGCGCGGGAGCGGCGGCCGCGGGGGGCGGCTCCTCCCGCGGGGCCGGGTCTGCGCCGCAGGCGCCGAGCGCCGCCAGCAGCGGCAGCAGGGCGAGGGGTCGAGCGGAGGAGGATCGTGTCGGGAGCATGTCGTCGTGCCGTGGGTTCAGGGGAGGCCGAGCTTCCCCGGGTTCAACACGTTACGCGGGTCGAGCGCCCGCTTCACCGGGACCAGCACCGACCCGTGCAGGGGGCCGTGCGCAGCCTTGAGCGCCTCCCCCTTGAGGAGGCCCACGCCGTGATGGTGGCTCACCGCGGCGCCGCAAGCCACCACCGCCGCCAGCCCGTCCTCCCAGGCGGCCCGGTGCCGGCGCGCGCTCTCGGCCGGGTCCTGGCCCTGGAGCGCCGCGAAGGTGAAGTAGATGCTGCAGCCTTCGGGGTAGGCGTGCGAGAAGTGCGCCATGACCAGGGCGTGGGGGGAGATCGCCTCGCGCACCCGCTCGTGGAGCTCGCTCAGCCGGGTCCAAGTGGTCGCCACCTCCATGGTGTCGACGAAGCCGCCCATGGCGTAGACGGCGCTCTGCTTGAACGAGACGGCGATCCGGTTCCGCCACCACCGCTCGGCCGGCTCCGGCCCCTTGGCGGCGCCGCCCGCCTCGAGGCACGCCTGCTCGACGACCTCGGCCTCGGCCCGCGCCAGCTCGGGCTCACCCTCGCAGGTCAGCACCAGCAGGCAGCCCACCCCGGGGATCTGCGCCGTCAACCGGTTGGCGAGGGCGGGGCGCGCCAGCAGCGCCTTCTTGCCCTCCTCGGCCGCCTCCGGCAGTCGCTCCATGATCAGGTCGCGCAGGCGCCGGGGAGAGAGCGCCGACAGCGGCCACTCCCCGCCCAGCGCCTGATCCCCGGGCCCCAGGTCCCCCGCCGGCGGCACGGGGGGCGCGTCGCCGGCGCCCGCCACCATGAGGGTGTCGAGGGGGTCGTACAGCCGCACGGCGGCGGGGCGGGCGCCCCGCTGCAGAGCCTCCCGGATCCCGTCGAAGGCGGCCTCGAGGGTGGGGAACTCGTAGCTGCGGAACAGGCGCAGCGGCGGCAAGCGGTGGACCCGCAGCGTGTGGGCGACGATCACCCCCAGCGTCCCCTCGCTGCCGACGAACAGCTGATTCCAGTCGGGGCCGGTCGCGGCGCGCGGAGTGACCGGGGTCTCGACCCGGGTCCCGTCGGCGAGGATCACCTCCACCGAGACCACCATGTCCTCGATCTTGCCGTAGCGGGTGGAGAGCTGACCGGCCCCGCGGGCCGCCAGGGCGCCGCCGATCGTGCTGCAGGTGATCGAGGAGGGGTGGTGCCCCAAGGTGAGCCCTTCGCGGTTCAGGGCGTCCTCGAGGAGCTGCAGGTTGAGCCCGGCCTCGACCCGCACCAGCAAGGAGCGGCGGTCGAGGTGGAGGATCCGGTCGAGGCCCTTGAGGTCGAGGGCCACCCCGCCGCGCACCGCCAGGGTCCCGCCGCACACCCCCGAGCCCGCGCCCCAGGGGATCAGGGGGACCTCCTCCTCATGGCAAGCCCGCACGATCGCCTGCACCTCGGCCGCGGTACGCGCGCGCACCACCGCCTGGGGCGGCGCGAAGCCGGCGGCGTCCTCGGGCAGCCCTGCGGCGTAGGCGAGGTGCCCCAGCGCCGACAGGTCGCGCCCGTAGGCCTCCCGCGTGGTGTCGTCGGTGGCGACCCGAGCGGGCCCCAGCACCTCGCGCAGGCGCGCGAGGAGGGACGCGCTCAGCGCGGCGGGCGGAGTGCTGGCGCTGACGCTGCTCACGGTCCCGAATGGAGCATGATCGCGCGCTGCGCGCCACTGGGGTCGGCCCACCCCCGGGGGTTGGCCGGGCTGACGCGCCGCGTTACCCTGCTGGAGCGCGCGCTCGGTCGCGCGCGAGGAGCGATCCCATGAGCGAGCCGGCAGGGGACGAGGTCGCCGGGGAGGGGGCGGAGGAGGACGCCGCCTCCGGGGGCGTGGGCAGCCTCCTCTACAAGGTCGCGCTGGCCGGCGTCGGCGGGGTCATGCTCGCCCAGGAGGAGATCGCTCGCGTGCTGCGGCCGCGCAAGGAGCCCGCCGAGCCGAGCGACGAGGGCGCGCCGCTGCAGGCGGAGGCCGGGGCAGAGGAGCGGGCGGAGCAGGACGAGGGCGAGGAGCGGTTCGACGCGGCGATCGACCGGGTGCTGCGGACGCTCAAGCTGCCGAGCCGCAGCGACGTCGACGAGCTCGGCCGGGCGGTGGCGGCGCTGGAGCGCCGCGTGGCCCGGCTGCGCGCCGAACGCAGCGAGGCCTGAGTGGCGGCGATCCGCCGCGTTCGCTTGGGCTCCGCCGTGCCGGTATAGTTGGCCCGGCGGGGGCGCCATGCGAACGATCAAGCGGTACTCCAACCGGAAGCTCTACGACACCGAGGACAAGCGGTACATTACCCTCGAGCAGATCGGGGAGCTGGTCCGCGACGGCCACGACATCCGGGTCGTCGAGAACCAGACGGGTGAGGACCTGACGAACGTGACCCTCTCGCAGATCCTGCTCGAGCAGGAGAAGCGCAAGGAGGGGAACCTCCCCAAGTCGTTCTTCATGAACCTCATCCAGCGCTCGTCCACCTCGGTCGTGGACTTCGTGCGCAAGAACGTGCTGCAGCACTTCGACGCCACCTTCCTCTCCGAGGAGAAGCTGAGCGAGAACGTCGACGAGCTGGTCCGCAAGGGCGAGCTGGCGCAGGAGGAGGCGGCGCAGCTCAAGAGCGAGATCAAGAGCCGCAGCCAGACCTTCAAGCAGCGGCTCGACGAGCTGATCGAGGGGCGGGTGGAGGTCGTGCTCGCGAGCCTCAACAGCCCCACCAAGGCGGCGGTGGAGGCCCTCAAGCAGCGGGTCGAGGCCCTGGTGCGGCAGCTGGACGCGGCCGGCGTGCCGCCGGCCGAAGCGCCGCCGGCCGCCAAGGCCGCCCCGCCCGCCGCCGACGCCGGCCCTGGTCCGCGCGAGGCCGGGGCTGCCGAGGAGGCCGCGTCCTCGCCCGCCGCCGACGCCTCTGGGGGCTGAGCCCGGCCGCCGTGCGCCCGCTCTCAGCCGCGTCCCCCATGCTGGCCGCGCTCCTGGCCGCGCTCCTCCCCGCGCTCCTGCCCGTGGGCTGCGCGGCGCCTCCAGCGACCGACCTGCCCCCGGACGTCCCCTCCCCCAGCCGGGTGCGTCGGGTGGAGGCGGACGGCTTTCGGCTGTTCATCGACGCCGCCTGCCTGTCCCGCTCGGAGGAGCGCGCGCTGCTGGCCGAGCTGCGCGACGCGCGCCGGCGGCTGCTCGAGATCCTGGGACCTCACGCCGCCCCCGGCGACTTCCGGCCCTTCGGGCAGCCGCGCGACGCCTGCCCGCCCGCCGCCGCCCCGTCCCCGACGGGGCCGATCGACGTGGTGGTGGTCCGCGGCGGCGATCGGTGCCACGCCGACGGCGACGGGATCACCCTCATGCGCGACCACCTCGCGCGGCGCGACGCCACCCACGAGCTGGTCCACTACCTGGCAGGCTCCTCCTGGCGTCCGATCGACGAGGGCCTGGCGGTCTATCTGACCGAGCGCCTGTGGGGCCCCGACAAGGGGATCCCCGTGAAGGTGCGCGCGCGGGCGTTCCTCGACCTGTCCCTCGACGTCGACCTCGACCCGCTCGAGCTCCGCGAGGGCATGTCCCGCCGCGACTACGACGTGGGCGGCGCCTTCGTCGGCTGGCTGCTGGAGGCCTACGGCGCCGAGCGCTTCTGGCGCCTGTACGCCGGGCCGCTGCGCAACTACCACGGTGTGTACGGGGTGAGCGAGGCCGAGCTGTGGCAGCGCTTCTGGCGCTACGTGGGCAACCTCGACGTGCGCCACTCCAGCGCGTACCACGCCTTCCGCGCCCAGCTGACGGGGCGCTGAGTCAGGGGGCGCCGAGGTCGAACAGCAGGATCGAGTGCGCCACCACCCGGTCGGGAGGGCGCGCGCCCGCGTAGCGCCCGGGCGGAACCTGCAGGATCCCCACGTAGTTAGAGGCCGAGACCGCCAGCCACCGCGGCTCGCCGGGCGCGAGCGGCGGGGCGTCGGGTGCGAGGAGCGGTCGCGTGGGGGGGCGCCAGCGGATGCCGTAGCGATCGGGCGCGATCGGGCCGAAGCAGTCCAGCCACACCTCCTCGACCCCCTCCTCCTCCATCCACCGGCGCAGCTCGAGCAGACCCTGGCCCCAGTCGAGGCTGGAGTCGGCCAGCACGGTGTAGCCGCGGTCCGCCCGCACGTACTCGCTCGTGTAGGCCAGGAAGTGGGGATAGAAGGAGAGGCTCGACGCGACATGCGCGGCGAGGGCCAAGCCGACGAGCGCCCTCAGCGGACGCCCGCCGCGGTGGAGGGCGTACGCCGCCCCTGCCGCCGTCAGCACCGCCAGCAGGGGCAGCCCCGCCAGGGCGTGACGAAAGCCGATGTTGAGGCGCGACGCCAGCAACGCCGCCAGCAGCACCACCCCCCCCAGGGCCGGGACGCGCAGGGGGCTGCGGAGGGCCGCTCGCCAGCCGGCCGCGCGGGCGGCGAGCAGGCCTGCCGCCGCCGCCACGACCAGCAGGACATGGAAGCCGGCCGGAGTCTTGAACAGGAACGCGATCGGATAGAAGGTGCGCCAGCCGTCGATCCGCAGCTCGCCCAGCAGGTACCCCTGCGCGACCTGGTGCGCCGCGTCGGCGCGGCTCGCCCGGCGGAGCGTCCATCGGAAGGCTCGCGTCAGCTCCTCCAGCCCCACGTCACCGAGGTAGACCCCGACCAGGACGGCGTAACCCGCCAGGACCCCGGCGGCGCAGGCGATCAGCATGCGACGACGCCAGGCCGCGCCGCCGCCCCCGACCAGCGCCTCGCACACCACCAGCGCCACGGCGGCGGGGAGGAGGAGCGAAGCCGTCAGCTTGATCGACAGCGCCAACCCCGTCAGCGCCCCGGCCAGCGCGCCCCGGGCCCCGCTCGGATCGCGGGCGGCGACGTCGATCGCCCACAGGGCGAGCAGCACCGCCGGCGCCGCGGGCAGGTCGTTGTAGGCGACGCCGCCGTGCGCCAGCACGTCGGGAAGGAAGGCCACCAGCGTCGCCGCCAGCAAGCCCGCGCCGAAGCCGCAGGCGCTAGCGGTGAAGGCGTACGCGCCCACGATCAGCGGCACCAGGAACAGCGCGGCCACCGCGCGGGCCGGGCGCCCCACCTCCAGAGGGCCGTTGAGCCGGCAGAACTCGGCTCCGTAGACGTAGCGCGGCCGCAGGTCGGAGGAGGTGATGGCCAGCGCTTCGCTCGGGAAGCGCGGCTCCTTCGCCGCCACCACCAGCCCGTACAGGAGCTTCGCCAGGGGCGGATGTTCGGGGCCGAGGTCGAACCGGCCGCCCAGGTGGACGCCGCGGGCGCCCTCGGGGACCATCTGGACCTCGTCCACGGTCAGCGAGGTGCGCTGGGCGGCCGAGCACGTCGCGCCGAGCGAGACCGCCACGATCAGGGCCAGCAGGCCCCAGCGTACGAGCCTCGAGTCGAGGGACAGCCGGCGCCGGGCCTCGACCCCTACCCGCGCTTCTCCATCGGCACGTAGTCCCGCTGCTCGTAGCCCAGGTACAGCTGACGCGGGCGAGCGATCTTCTGCTCCTTGTCCGTCAGCATCTCCTGCCATTGCGCCAGCCAGCCTGCCGTGCGCCCGATGGCGAACAGCACCGGGTAGAAGTCGATCGGGAACTTCATGGCCTGGTAGATCAGGCCGCTGTAGAAGTCTACGTTCGGATAGAGCTTACGCTCGACGAAGTACTCGTCCTCGAGGGCGATCCGCTCCAGCTCGATCGCGATGTCGAGGAGCGGGTTCTTGCCCGTGACCTCGAACACCTCGTGGGCCAGCCGCTTGATGATCCGGGCCCGCGGGTCGTAGTTCCGGTACACCCGGTGGCCGAAGCCCATCAGCAGGGCCTCCTTGCTCTTCACCTTGCGGATGAACTCGGGGATGTTCTCCTTGCTGCCGATCCCCTCGAGCATGTACAGGACCATGCGGTTGGCGCCGCCGTGCAGCGGGCCGTACAGGGCCGCCCCCGCCGCCGCCAGGGCGGAGTACGGGTCGACCTGCGAGCTGCCCACCGAGCGCATGGCCGAGGCCGAGCAGTTCTGCTCGTGGTCGGCGTGCAGGATGAAGAGCACGTCGAAGGCCCGCTCCAGCGTCGGGTGCGGCTGGTAGTTCGGGTCGTTGATGTTGAACACCATGGACAGGAAGTTGCCCACGTAGCTCAGGTCGTTGCGGGGGTACACGTAGGGCAGGCCCTGCGAGTGGCGGTAGGCGAAGGCCGCCAGGGTGGGGATCTTGGCCAGCAGCCGGATGATCTGCCGCCCGCGGGCGTCGGCGTCGAGCACCTCGTTCGCCTCGGGATAGAAGCTCGACAGGGCCGACACGCTGGAGATCAGCATCGACATCGGGTTGGCGTCGTAGCGGAAGCCCTCCAGGAACTCCTTCACGTTCTCGTGCACGAACGTGTGGTGGGTCACCTCGTGCTTGAACCGCTCGTGGGCCTCCTTGGTGGGCAGCTCGCCCTCCAGCAGCAGCTGGGCGGTCTCGAGGTAGGTCGACTCCTCCGCCAGCTGCTCGATCGGGTAGCCCCGATGGCGCAGGATCCCCTTCTCGCCGTCGATGTAGGTGATCGCGCTCTTGCACGAGGCGGTGTTCTTGTAGGCCGGGTCGTAGACCATGAGGCCGAAGTCGTCCTCGGAGGTCTTCATCTGCCGGAAGTCCATCGCCGAGACGGACCCGTGCTGGATCGGCAGCTCGAAGGTCTTGCCGGTGCGGTTGTCGGTGACGCTGAGCGTGTCGGCCATGTGCCCCCCGCCGTGGCTCGGGTCGGGTGTCGGTCGGTTGCGCGGAGCGGCGGAGGCCCGGAGGACAGCGGCGCTGCCTCGTCTCCTGCTCCGAAGGCCCCAGATATTACGTGGGGAGGTCGGCGGGGTAAACCCGGCCCGTGGTTCTGGCCGCTGGCAACTCCAACCCCGGCCGGTACCATGGTGCGGTGACGCGATCCCGGGCGCTCTTGCTCACCCTGGCGGCCCTGCCGGCCCTCTCCGGCCCCTCGCTCCTGCGGGCCCAGGAGGAGCCGGTGCGAGCGGCCCCCACCGCGCGCGCGGTGGGGGGGCCCGACGTCGAGGCCGGGCTGCGCTGGCTGGCCCGCAAGCAGGCCCTGGGGGGCTCCTGGGGGGACAAGAACAAGCTGGCCCTCACCGGCATGGCCGGCCTGGCGCTCCTGGCCAGCGGCTCCACCCCCCAGCGCGGCCCTTACGCCGAGCCGATCCGCCGGGCGATCCTGTTCGTGCTGCGCTCCCAGAGCACCCGCAACGAGGGGCGGGGCAAGGCCTTCTGGGACCCCAACAACGGCTACTCGGAGATCCACAACCACGGCTACGCCCTCTTGTTCCTGACCCAGGCTTACGGCGAAGGGGGCCCCCTCGACGACGAGCTGCGCCAGGCGATCACCCTGGGGGTCCAGGCCACGATCGAGAGCCAGTTCACCGGCGGGGCGAAGGACGGCGGCTTCGGCTACTTCCTCTACCAGCCGCTGCCCCGGATCCCCTCGGCCCACAGCAACATGTGGCGCGACGACG